>DKNE01000032.1 GCA_002470645.1 Patescibacteria group bacterium UBA7396 | reverse complement strand
AAGTATATGGAGGCCGGTCAAAGTTATAAATTAAAATTTTGTAATAAATCCTGAATCTATTAACTCCACACTTGGAGTAATAATTGGATTTATTTGTTTTTTTGTAAATTTTGATATTGGTAAAAAAAGACCTTGTGACAAAATCGCTTCTGGTTGAATTATTCTTTTATAGTCAACAATAAAATCAAAAATTCACTTTTTATTTATATAACTATAATTGTTATACAAAGAGTCATAAAGTTTTAAATTTTTCTCAATAACATTCTCAAAAGTTGAGGTGTTATTGAAGTTTGTTTTTACGAAATATCTAAACTTAAAGAAGTTTTGAGACTCTGTGAATGACTTCAAAAAACTTTGTTTTTCTTCATCATCCATACCTTTTGAATATTTAGCATACAAATAATCTTTAACAAAAAAACTATAATCTCATTTCGTGAACGAAAATGATATTAAAATAACATCATTTTCATTTATAAAATTTGAATAATCTTCGATTATTCCATTATGCAGAGATGAAGAAGACAAAAAGTCTTCTCCTCATAAACTTCACATTTTTTTAATTTGTAAAACTCCGTGATTTCTTTGTCATATTTGAAAAGTATTTTTAAAATTATAATCAATTAACTTTTCATTTACTTTCAAAGAAAAACTCACTTTTTTATCATATAATTTTTCAAAGAAATTTATGATAAATGAGATTCATTCTAATTTATTTGAATAAATATATTGTTCAGTGTAAATATTTTTATTTTTCTTGAAAACATAAATATCTATACCAAACCAAATTCAATTTTTCCAAAAGGCATTAAGATTTGCTTTCACGGAATTTATAAGGATTTCTCAAAAAGAATCTCAAGGTATTATTTTTAAATAAAAGTATCAATCTTTATCAAAATATTTCATAATTTATAAACAATTAAAAATCTAAACTTGTATAGAATATTATATTAATGTTTTTATATATTTTTTTGAAAAAAAGTATAAGTCAGACTCTATACCCCTTAACTTACCCCGTACCCGTGTTTATTTTCTTATACCTAAAGCAAGACGAGACTAATGGGTCTTAGTTATTCAACTAAGACCCATTAGTCTCTTACCACACTTTAGGGAGGGGGTGTGTGGCACGGGTGCGAAGTAAGAAATGGAATTTTAAAAATATAATACAAAACAAAAAAATAGTGTAATAAAATACACTAATAATATATACGAGTTAAGAGGTAAGGTAATAGGGAGAGTAAGAGAAGAAGAAAGGTAAAAAAAGAAGTGAAAATATTTGAAAAAAATAAATATATATGATACACTAATAAAAATATAGAAAAAATTGAAATTTAACCTTATGAAAGATGAATTAATAAAAATCCTTATATGACTTCATGATAATGATTCTTGGGATTTAGCAGAGATATTTGCAAAATGATTATATAATAACACCTTTAAAGAATCATACATTGAGTCAATATTATGATTTTTAACGATTGCTTCAAGGTTAACACAAGATACTTCAAAACAAGAAAACCTAAAAAATGCCATAACAAAATTACAACAACTAAGACAACAAGAACAACTTGAAAAAGAAAATGAAAATCCTGATGAAATACTAAAAGAACTATTTTAAGACAATTTAAAAATTTAATTATTTCTCTAAAAAATATGTCAAATCTAGAAGTTTTATGATTAGAGCAGTTTGATACAAACAAAGACAAAGTTCTCTCTTTAAAAGAAGTAGAGAATATTTTCGCAAGTTGACAATGAGAAACCTTTAAAAAAATGCTAAATAGAACCCCTGATAATCCTAAAGATAAAGAAATATTAGACAAAGCATTTTTTGCAATAGCAGATGATTTTAAAAGATTTTTGATTGACTCAGGAACTATAGACAAAACAAATATTTGAACAACTTATGTAGTTCAAATGATTTGAGTAGTAAGATGAACTTATTCAAAAGATAAATTTGATTGAAAATGGTGAGCAGATACAGAAAAAATTTTTCAAACAAGTTTTTCTCCTGAAGAAAGAAGTAAATTAAAAGTAGTTTGAGAATTAAGTATTTGACCTCATAAACAATCAAAAGAAACTCAAGCAAAACCAAAAGAAAATGGAGCAAATCAAACTGAAAAAGTAATGGAGTCAGAAAACAAAATCGCAGTAGTATTAAGAGAAAGATTAGAAAAATTATGAGTAAGTCCTGAACTTATAAAACAAATTAGTGAAAATGCAGATAAGTTTAAAAAAGTATTTCCTGAAATTGATTTATATTTATCTCAATGAAAAATTTGAGAGGCAAGAACTTTTTTAGAAAAAAATTCTGATAGGTTAAAAGATATAAAAGATGAAAAACTAACACAAATATTTCAAGTTATAATTGACGCTCTGAAAATTGCTGAAATTATTGATAATCCTGAAAAAGTAAAATTATTACAAACAAAACAAAAAGCACAAATCGTGCTTGATAATTTTGAAGTTATAAATAGTGATGATAGTATTATTTGGTTAAAAGATGAAAAAAGTTTATATTATGATTTTCAAGCAAAAATAGAAAAAATCATACAAAATCCAGAATTAACACCTAAAGAATTAATAGCACAAATACAAAAAGAAACTATAAACTTTGGAGCAAATATAAGAAGTTTTGTTTACAAACAAAGTCCACTTCCAAAATGAGACCCCAGATATGATATACATTATAGAGATACTATAATGAAAAATGATGACCATATTTCAAGAATACAAGCAAGGTTTTCAAAGTTTTGACAAATTCTTGATAAAGTTATAAATACTCCAAATTTAAATTCATCAGAACAAATATCAACTCTAAGTTTAAATTTATTTGTGGATACTACTACAGATAATCCATTAAAAAATAAAGATTTAAGATTTGCTAGAAAAGAAATGACAGCAACTTTAAAAGAAAAAATGAGAAATAATTTTAGAACTTCATATGATGTAGAATTTAACACTGAAGTTTCAAATAAATATTCTAAAGAACAATTAAAACAAAAAGTAGAAGAAGCAAAACAAGAAATTACAAAAGCAAATCCAAATATCAAATGAAAAGAGTTAGAATTAAGAGCATTATATTACACTCAAAAACAACTAGAACAAGAATTTGAAGAAAATATATTTACAAAACTTTCTAAAAATAAAGATATTGCATGAGAACAAAAACAAGAATTAAATAAATATATAGAATTATTTGACCCAAAAAATGAATTTTTTAATATTTGAATTGATTGAAAAAACAATATACTTGAAGAAGCAATATCACTTCCACTTACAGCATTTGCAATTTGAAGAATATCTAAAGTATTATTTTGAGCAACTCAAGCAACTTTAAAATGAGCATTTGCCGTAGATTTCTTAGAGTGAGCATGATTTGAATTAATAACAAGACTAAGACAAAATAGATTTGATATGTCTAGTTATACCACAAAAGATTTTGTTATTTGAAGTGCTATATGAGCAGCTCTATTTTGAGTAATGAAAATAGATAAAATCCCTTTAAAGTGATGATGAGAAATACCATTAAAATTTTCAGCAGATACATTAAAAAACAGATGAGCAAACCATTTGATTGAAGCAGGAATGTTTACTTGAATAGAATGGATTTGAACTTATTTATGATACGACCAAAATATATTCGCCTCTGAACAAGCAGAAAAAATACTCAATAATATCTGAATATTATATCTTGTAAAACTTGGATATTCTCCTCGTGAACTTGGATGAGTATTACCTCCAAAAGCAGATGAAGTTATATCTAGTCAAGTTATTAGATGAAAAGAATCACCAGCAAAAATGAAATGAGTTGGAGCAACTTCGTGAAATGGATGAATAAGTATATGAATTAGAGATGCTTTATGAGGAAATATAGAAAATGTAATGAACTGATTTAGATGAACGGATAATCAAATAAATACAGAGTTTCAAAGATTATTACAAAGTTCAAAAGATTCATGAACTCTGAGACTGGAAGCAAGTTGATTAATAAAAAATGTAGTTGAATCAAGAGTAAGAGAATTAGAATTACAATGAGTGAAAGTGAATACACAAGCAGAACTTGATTATATAGCAACTTACAAACTTCAAAGAATTGCTGAATTTAACAGACTGATTCAAGAAAAAGAAAGTTTATGAAAAATACCAAAAGAGATTGATATGACTTTGGATTGATTTAAACCTTGGAAATTGAAGTTAGAAAATCCTGATAGAATGGATAGAATTTTAGGAGAAGCGATTAATAGATTTAAAAGAAATAAAGAAAGTAATAATAATACTGAATTAAAATAATAATTAATTTTTTAAATATGGACTCAAATATACCACAACATTATGAGGTAAAACAACCTTGATGAGTTTTATCTCCTCAAGAACAATTAAATAAACAACTTGAAGAACAAAGAAGAATTATCATAAAATGAATGGATGATGATTTAAGAAGTGGTAGAAAATATGAACAAATTAAATGAGATTTAAAGTATGAAGTAGTTTGAAATATATGAATTGCTATCTATAAGTGAAAACCACATACTTTTTACAAATATTCAAAAGAAAATTGAGTTGAATATTATACAAATTTTCCATGATTACAAAAAGATGAAGATTTACCATTTGCATTAAAAGAAACTTGATATGAAATAAAAGATTGAAAGTTGTATAGATGATGAAAAGAAATACCTCAATTTTGACAAAATTGAGGTGTAAATCCTGAATTTGTAAAATGAATTGATGATATAAATTTTTATACAGAAGTATGATCAATTCTTTGATTAATGAAAACAATTGAGTGATGAGAAAAATTAATAAGTTTTGATAGTAATTCATTTTATTTTTCAATTATTAGATGAGTTTCAAGAATAAAAGATGTAATGTATTTTGCATGAAAATGATATATTCCTCAAAAAGAAGTTTCTAGACTTTTAAAAAGAGCCATTCAAGAACTTCCAAATCAATGTAGTGATATGAGATTTGTAAGAAATCCTAAATGACAAGAAGTTTGAATGGAAGTTACAAAACAAGAACTTGATGAATATTTAAAACCTACACAATGAGCACCACTCATAACTCAAAAAATGTATGATGAATGCTTGAGAAGAATTGAGGCAAGAGATAGAAAAATTGAGGAAATGAATTGAGTGAAAGAATGAACGAAATGAGAAATTAAAGTTGAAAAAACAAAAAAAGGTTTTAGTGATAGGGTTATGGGTGTTTTAAAATGAATTTTTTAATATAAAAAACTTTATATTAACATAAAAAATATATAATAGAGGTAAAATAATTATTTACCTCTTTTTTATATGTTAAATTTTCTAAAGAAATATAAATATCAAATATTTATATTATTATGATTATGATTAGTATTTTTATTCTTTTATAGTAATACTTTAAAAGTTCTCATTTTAGTTACTTTATTTATTTTCTTAATATTTAAATACAGAGAATATATAAAAGAAAAATATAGAGATTTAAAATTTTGGTTCTATAAACTTCTTTATGATAAGAATATAAATTTACGGTTTAAAATAATATATAAAAATATATTATTTTCAGCAATATTAATAATATTATACTTATCATTTTTTATTTTACATAACTATCTATTAGATAATATTTTATTTATACATTATTCTGAATATTTTATTGATTTTATTAAAAACAAAGAAA
>DKNE01000030.1 GCA_002470645.1 Patescibacteria group bacterium UBA7396 | reverse complement strand
AAATATATGTGAGTATGGGTATCTATTATCATAAATATAAGTAATGTATTATTATTTTAAAAAATTGGTTAATTCATTTTTGATCTCTTGTTTTTGATTTTCATTTATATCACTTCAAAATGGATATGATTGAAAAAAGTTTTCAAAATTATCAAAAATGATATTTGAACTTTCAGAAATATGAGTTCAAGAATGTTTTTCAGAAATAAATTTTATTTTTTTATATTCAAAATAAAATGCGTTTTGAAAAAAATCAAAAAATTGTTTTTCATCAAATTCTAAAAGAAGTTTAGTACTCATATTTTCTAATACTATTTTTACAATTGCTTGTTTTAATATGTTTTTATCAATTTTTTTCTCTAAAAAAAGAAGTAAATCTTGAGTAGTGAAAATTTCTCAACAATCAATTATACCTAAATCTATCATTTTTCTGGTTTCTAGTTGAAAACTTTCTACTTTTTTTGTATCAGTATCAAAAATATTATATCAAATTTTATAATCTTTCTGATTAAAACTTGTATGTTCTATACTTCCAGGATAACAAATTTTTCCAATACAAAATTGTTTATGATAGTGTCAAAGAGCGACATAATCAAATTGTTTCAATATTTTGAGTTCATCAAGTGTAATATTTACCCCACTAATTTCATCTGTATATTCATCATACTCTACCGCAGAAATACCAAAATGACTTATAAAAATATTTGTCTTTCATTCTTGGATTTGAGAATGTACTTTTGCAAATTCTTGTTTAAAAACAACTTCATCATGAATATGTGGAAGCACTACAAAATTGATGTTTTTTATTTCGGTACTTTGTATTTTTGGTTCAAAAAATATTGAAAATCATTCCATACTTTGAAATATCTCAAACGGATGAGTAGTAACAGAAAGTCTTGGAGTATCATGATTTCAAGCTATTACAATTACTTTTATACCTGCTTTTTCTAGTTTGAGAAAATTTTCTACTACTACTGAAATTGCTTTATTTGAAGGTTTTGAAGTATGGAACAAATCTCATGAATGTATGACAATATCAGGTTTATTTTGAAGAATTTGATTGATAGTGGTTTCAAAGTTTTTATAAAAATCCGATTCACGTGGTGTATTTTCTAATCAAATTCAAAGATGTGTATCAGAAAAATGAAATATTTGCATAGATTTTTATTAATTAATGATATTTATAATATTATATGTATCAAAAGAAAAAATCAAAAAAAATTGAAAATATCTAAAACAAATTATAATACTCTTAATAATAATAAAAATATATATGAAAGAATTAGAACTCTCAAAACATTATCTCCAAAGAGAAAATAAAGATTTTACTCAAGAGGATGTTATAAAACTTTGAAATCTTTTATCATATCATTCTGATTTATATTATAACAAAGAAGCCCCTATAATCAGTGATTATGAATATGATGAATTATTTAAAAAATTACAATTTTTAGAAAACAAATTTTGAATAAAAGAAGCTCAAACTCTCAAAGTTTGAAGTGATATTATTCAATCTACTTTTGAAAAAGTACGTCACTCTCGTCCAATGATAAGCTTAGATAATACTTACAATGAAGGAGATTTGCGTGATTTTGATGAAAGAATAAAAAGAGTTTTATGACTTGGGAATGATAAAAATATTGCTTATACAGTTGAATTTAAATTTGACTGACTTTGAATCGAACTTATTTATAAAAATTGAACCCTCGTTCAAGCAATTACCAGATGAAATGGAGTAGAATGAGAGGATGTCAGTGAAAATGTAAAAACGATTAAAAATATTCCTAAAAACATCCCTTACAAAGAACATTTAGAAGTAAGATGAGAAGTTATAATGCCTATTTCATCTTTTGAATATCTCAATAAACAAGCTCTTTTACAATGAGGAAAAATTTTTTCTAACCCTAGAAATGCGGCATCTGGAAGTTTAAGACTTTTAGATACGTCTGTTACTGCCAATAGAAATCTCAAGTTTTTTTCCTATGATTTAGCTAATTTTGAAGATTTTAGAATAAAAGAAAATAAAGAAACCTACCATGAAACTATTAAAGATTTAGAAAATTTTGGTTTTGAGATTTCGAGTTATTTTTTAGAGTGTAAAAATATTGAAGAAGTGATAAAAAATATTGATAATTTTTGAGACCTAAAAAATAAAATAGATTTTGATATCGATGGACTTGTTATCAAAGTCAATGATGTTTCTCTTTGGCAAGATATTGGGTTCACGGCACATCATCCAAGATATGCTATTGCATATAAATTTCCTGCTGAAATCCTTACCACCAAAATATTATCAGTAGAACATCAAGTTGGAAGAACTGGAACTATTACTCCAGTAGCAAATTTAGAACCTATTTTTATTACTTGAGTTACTGTAAAAAGAGCTACATTACATAATTATGATGAAGTCAAAAAATTAGACATAAAAATATGAGACAATATTTTTATAAAAAGAGCTGGAGAAGTTATTCCAAAAATCATATGAGTAACCAAAGAAACAAGGAATGGAGATGAAATAACTATAGATATTCCAAAATTTTGCCCAAGTTGTAATGCTATTTTATTACAAGATGAAGAAAAAGTAAGATTGTACTGTCCAAATAATACCTCTTGTCCAGAACAAATAAAACAAAAAATTATCTATAGTGTGGGAAAATCTTGATTTGATATAGACGGTCTTGGAACACAACAAGTAGAATTATTTTTACAACTCTGATTTATCAAAGATTTAGCAGATATTTTTACTCTCAGTGAAAAAAAACAAGAACTTTTAGCTCTTCCTTGATACAAAGAAAAATCAGTCCAAAACCTCTTAGTATCAATTGAAAAATCAAAAAAACAAAAAATAGTCAATCTTTTAGTTGCACTCAATATTCCTGGGATTGGTCCACAATCAGCAAAAGAATTATCAAAAATTATCACATCCAAAGAAGATCTCATTTATTTTAATTTTTCAATAGATGAATTATTTGCTCTTCAAGATATTGGGGAAGAAAGTGCGAAAAATATCGTGCATTTTTTCCAATCAAAAGAAAATATTTCTTTAATAAAAAGACTTTTACATTATATAGAAATCGAGTTTAAAAAAGAAATAATTGGCTGAAAATTTATGGGGAAAAAAGTGTGTATTACTGGAAGTTTTGAGGGATTTTCTCGTGATGAACTCATAGAAAAACTAGAAAGTATGTGAGGCACTTTTGTATGAAGTGTATCAAAAAATACCGATGCACTGCTTGCTTGAGAAAAAGCAGGAAGTAAACTAGAAAAAGCAAATAGTTTGTGAGTAGAAGTAATTACTTTAGAAGATTTTTTACATTAAAAGAGCACCCATAGGTGCTCTCAAAATCAATCTATTATGGGGTGATGCTCTTCTTTATGAGACAATACCCAAATAGTATCCGCAATAATAAGTCCAGTAATAAAAAACACAACCCAGCAAATTCCAGACAAAATTTCTTGATTTTGAAGAGGGCCTTTTACTGCATAAATAATTATTACTGCCAGCAGGAGACTGAGAAACAATGTTGTTTTATGCATCTTCCTTTTCATAGAAAAGATGGTGAAATATGAACCAACCAGAATTACGACCAGAACCATCACTATACTAAAAAACTCCTTATACATCATCCAAATCCCTCCTATAAAAAGATAGGTGAAATATAAATATTTTTTATCATTTGTCAATAATTATATGGCTAAAAAAACTTTTCCAGAGATACTGAGATATTTTTTAGAAGATTTACTTCAAGATGAATTTTGATACCACGCAAAAAGTATGTTTTCTTGATGGTGAATTTATAAATTTGAAAAAATATTTGCTCTTTTAATAGACGATGAATTTTATTTTAAAACTTGAGAGAATAATATACAAGATTACATAAATCTTTTTTCGTCCCCTTTTAGATATAGTGTAAAATGAAAAATTAGACAACTTCCCTATTATAAACTTCCTGAAGAAATTTTAGAAAATAGTGATGAATTAAAAAATTGGATACAAAAATCTCTTGATGTTCCAGAAAAAATAAAAGTTCAAAAAAAATCTCTAGATATTTCAAAAAAAGTTCTCAATTATCTTCAAGATATTCCCGTATGAAAGGTTTCAACTTATAAAATTCTTGCTGATAAGTTTAAAGTTCATCCAAGAACTATTGCTTCCATTATGAAATACAACAAAGAACCATATATATTTCCATGTTATAAAGTGATTTCTCATGATTGAAAACTCAGTTGATACAATACACCAAGAGGGATTGAAGAAAAAATAGAAAAACTTAAAAATGATGGAATTGAAATAAAAAATGGAAAAATAGATAAAAAATATTTTTATAATGAGTAAAAAACTTGTATTTATAAATATTTTAGTTATAAGTAAAATATTTATTTTTATACTCCTTGTATGAACCAAAAACATATTTATCAACCAAGTGAAGGCGAAGATGCCAATAGATTATGTGAAGAATTAACAGAACTTATACATAAAAATCCTGATTTTTTAAAAAAAGTTCCGTCTGATTTTTTTGATAAAATTGCTGAAATACTTTGAAAAATGAGATTATAATATTATAAATATATCAATAAAATTGTAATTTTTAAAAATATATATATAATCATGACATGGGGTCATTTATGGTTTCTACTTTGAGAATCGGTGGTCTTATATGCTATTTGGGAGATGTTTATGCCTTCCATAATCAATCATAAACAACAATAAATGCAAACAATAGAATTGCTGCTGGTTTAAATGCTTTCAAAAAAGCTTTAACTCCTTCTTTTGCTCCTGCTATGGCTTAGTCCATACTTACAAGCTTAAGTAAAACCGTAGCCTTGGCATAGTCCATGAGCACCGATTGGTCTGCTACAAACTCTCTTCATTTTTCGCTTGAAAGAATGATTTGAGTATCAAGTCAAGCCTTATAGGACCGGTTCTAGATTTCGTCCTGCACCTATAAGTACTAATGGATGAAATTATCTTATAAAATTTTTGTTTATTTTCTATTTATAAGATTATCAAAATAAACTATAATAGTAGAAATATCTGGGCATCCTCGAAGGACACGAGTTCGAATCTCGTTGGCTCCACCATTTTTCGCTAAAGCTTCAAATGGCACAGCCAATAACCTTTAGAAAAAATATAAAATTATAAAAAAGTTGATATAAAAAAAGCGAAAAATGCCCTTCGTAGCTTTAGCGAAGAAAGGGCTTATATTTTGTAAAAAATTTAAAATGTTTTATGTTTATATTATTCAGAGTATAGAAAAACAAGATGAATTTTATACTTGATTTAGTGAAAATTTAAAACAAAGATTGGAAGAACATAATACTTGAAAATCAATACATACAAACAGACATAAACCTTGGGAATTAGTTTTTTATTCAGCCTTTAAAAACAAAAAAGATGCTTTATATTTTGAAAAATATCTAAAATCAGCTTCTTGAATTGCTTTTAGGAATAAAAGATTGGTGAGCAAGGTTTAAGTTGTAAATAAAACTGTTTTTTCTTGAATTTAAATATTTTTGAATTTAGTGGAAAGTGGTTTTGAAAATAATATTAATTTATAAAAATACAATGGACATAATAAAACTAGAAAAAACACTTTGGGATTCGGCTTGTAAAGTGTGGTGAAATGAATGATTAAAACTCAGTAATTTATCAGAGCCAATTTTGGGTTTGATATTTTTGAAATTTGCTCAAGTGAAGTTTGATAAAGCAAAAGTTGAACTAGAAAAAGAATATAATAATTCAAATTGAAGACTAAGAGAATTAAGACCAGATCATTATCACGCAAAATGAGTGATTTATTTGTGAGCTCATTCAAACTTCAATTATCTTTTACACCTGCCTGAAAGTGAAAATCTAGGAAAAGCTATTAATGAAGCCATGAAAGAAGTAGAAGAAAATAATCCAGATTTGAAATGAATCCTTCCAAAATCATATAATTTATTCAAAGAAAAATCAACTCTCATTGATTTACTAAAAAATTTCAATTCTATACCTGATGATATAGAGTGAGATGCTTTTTGAGGTATTTATGAATACTTCTTAGGAAAATTTGCACTTTGAGAAGGTCAAAAATGATGAGAATTTTTTACTCCAACTTCTATAGTAAAACTTATAGTAGAAATCATAGAACCATATCATGGAAGAATTTATGATCCAGCTTGTGGTTCTGGAGGTATGTTTGTACAATCTCTAAATTTTATTAAAGAGCATAAGAAAAATAAACAAGAAGCAACAAGAGAAATCGCAGTATATGGTCAAGAAAAAACTCCAGAAACAGTAAAAATAGCAAAATTAAACCTTGCTATAAATGGTTTAAGTTGAGATATAAAAAACTGAAATACGATGTATGAAGATATGCATAAAAGTATAGGTCAATTTGATTTTGTGATGGCAAATCCTCCTTTTAATCTAAAACAAATAGATAAAGAAAAAATCAAAGATGATCCAAGATACAATTTTGGGATTCCAAATAATGATAATGCAAATTATCTATGGGTACAGGCTTTTTATAGTGCTTTAAATGATACTTGAAGAGCTTGATTTGTTATGGCAAATAGTGCTAGTGATGCAGGAAATACAGAAAATGAAATCAGAAAAAAACTTATAGAAAACAATGCAATTGATATAATGGTTTCTGTTTGACCAAATATGTTTTATAATGTTACTTTGCCATGTACTTTATGGTTTATGGATAAAGCAAAAACTAATACTCCAAGAAAAAATAAAGTACTTTTTATAGATGCAAAAGATTTATACAATCAAATTGATAGAGCTCATAGAGAGTTTTTACCAGAGCATATAGAAAAAATAGCAAATACTGTAAGGTCTTATAGACAAGAAGATTGAGCAGAAGATTACAAAGATATAAAATGATACTGCAAAGTAGCCAATTTAGAAGAAATCAAAGAACAATGATATAGTTTGAATCCATGAAGATATGTATGAGTAACTGAAAAAGAAAAGCCATCTGATGAAGAATTTAGTGAAAAAATAACTAGATTAAATGAAGATTTTAGAGCTTTGACAAACGAAGCTCATGAACTTGAAAAAAGTATTTTTGAGAATATGAGTAAGTTAGTTTAGTTTTTAATTTCAAAATATGATAGGAATTTTTAAACCAGTAAATAATGCATATTGATATGATATTAGAGAGTTTGAAGTGATAAATTGAAAACCATGAACATATAGATGGGTTGCTATTGCTGATTATCAAAATCAAATCTCTACATTACCGGTTTTTAAACCTAAAATTCAATGTGCTGATATGCAAGAATATTTAGATCAATTTAAACAATATTGAGAGTGAAGCAATCAAATAAATTTATTTTAATTATTTTTTAATATGTCTAAAAAATTAACATTTTGGGAAAAAATAATTTTGTGGATAGTATGAGTATATATGCTTATTTTATTTGTATGATGATTTTTATCTAATTGTATTATATGAAGAGAAGAACCTACTTTATGACAATGTACCAGCAATCAATTAAATATGGCATTAACTTTATGAATAAATAAACGGATAGAAATACAACAAGATAGAGCTGAACATAAAGCAGAAAATTTACAAAATAAGATTGAAAAGATTTCTACTTTAACTTGAGTAATGAACAATACTTGAAGTGTAAAAATTCCGATTATTGAACCAAATGTAAGTTTTGAATCTTGAGCATTAAAGCTTAATCCAGAAATTAAATTCACTAAATAACTAAATAAAAACTATGCAAGAAATAAAAAAATGATGGAAAAAAGTTAAGTTGGGAGAAATTGCTCTTGAAATAAGAAATAATTTTAATCCTAAAAAAGAGAGGGAACAAATATACTTATGATTAGAACATATAGAACAGCAAACATTAAGGATATCTTCATATTGAAGTTCTAATGAAACATTAAGTTTAAAATTAAAATTTAATTCTTGAGATATTTTATTTTGAAAAATGAGACCATATTTTAGAAAGGTTGTAAAACCTAATTTTTCTTGAGTTTGTTCATGAGAAATTTTAGTTTTAAATTCTAATAATTGAAATTCACAAAATTTTTTATTTTATGTAGTTGCTAATGAAAAATTTATTGATGATGTAAATAAAACTACTTGATGAGCAGATAGACCTAGAGCAAAATGGGAGGTAATGAAAAATTTAGAAATTTTTCTTCCACCACTTCCAACCCAACAAAAAATAGCTTCCATTCTTTCAAAATACGATGATTTAATAGAAAACAATAATAAAAGAATAAAGATTTTAGAAGAAACAGCACAAAGTATTTATGAAGAATGGTTTGTGAAATATAATTTTCCTTGAAGTGAAAATATAAAAATGATTGATAGTGGAAATGATGATTTTGGGATGATTCCTGAAGGGTGGGGGGTGAAGAAAGTTGAAGAAATTTCTTTGATTGTATCAAAGTGACCATCATTGAATTATGTTGATGATAAAAGTCAATGAATACCAGTTATTAATCAAAAATGTATTAGAAATTGAGAAATTGAATTGAATACTATTCAATTTGCAGAAAAACTGAAAGATGATAAATCTTATTGTTATTTAGAAAAATATGATATTTTAATAAATTCAATGTGAACATGAACTTTATGAAGAGTATCTAGAAATTTAACAATAGATGAAAAATATATTATTCATAATTGTATATCATTTGTTAGATCAAATCAAAATAAGTTGAAACAAACAATATTATACTATCAAATTAAATCAAAAGAAGATTATTTTATTAGCTTATCTACTTGAAGTACATGACAAACAACTTTAAATATCAAAGAGATTAAAAATGTAGATTTAATAATACCAGATATTAAAATTCAAAATAATTTTGATAATATTGTAATAAAAATGTTTGATGAGATTTGAGCTTTGAAAAAACAAAACCAAAATTTAAAAGAAACAAGGGATTTGCTTATTCCAAGGCTTGTGAGTGGTGAGTTGGATGTGGAGAGTTTAGATGTTAAGTAAAAGAATTATGCTACCATTAACATATAAAACTGAAAAAAGTATTGATGTAAAAGAAAAAACTGAATTATTTATTAAAAATAATAATTCAATTGAAAAAGATTTTTACGATTATTTTTGGTTATATCATGCAGTATGATGACTTGTTCCTCAAACTTTTGATAATATGTTTTCATGACATTTTGCTCCTTTTGTTGATTCATTTGAAGAATTACAGGTTTCATATAATTTAATGTTATTTTGATTTTATAAGCAAGCAATAGTTTCATTAAGATGAGTTTTAGAACTGTGAATGCTATCAGTTTTTTGGAATTTGTATGATAACTGACATGAAGATATTAAAGATTGGCATAGGTCAAAGGAAAATACTCCAAAATTTGAAGATATATGGAAAAAAATTTCTATGCATGAGAACTTTAAAATGCTTAATGAAAAGATTAATTTTAAAAATGAAATATTAAAGTTATCTGATTTACACAATTATGTTCATACAAAATGATATAAGTATACAAATCATATGTGAAAAATGAAAAGTAATTGTCAAACTTTTGAGGAGTCTTCATTTATTAAATACTATCAATTTTTTAAATCAGTTATTTATATTTTAACAATATTACATTTAGTTAAATATCCATTATGAGTTTATGAGTATGATTTTAGTAAGAAATTTTGAATAGATACTCCTTGATTCCCTCAATTACATTTTTCTATTGATAAATTAAAAGAAATTATATGAGAAGAAATTTATAGTCTAATTTTAGATATATTAGAAAAAGATAATGAGGCACAAAATGTAATTAACTGGATAAATTCGTTACCTGATATGACAAAAGAGGATATAGATAATCAAATTTTTGAGTATGATATACGAGATATTGAACACCATTGATTTAAAGTTTGGTATATATGAAATAAATCTATAATAAAGATGAAAAAAGAATCTTATTTTTATAAACTTTATACTTATTCTTTAGAAAATAATGTATTTAATGTTATATGAGCTAGAGAAAAGCAATGATATAATGATACTAAAATTCATGATATATTTCTTGAAAATGAAAAAGAGTTTGATTTATTATATAATAATAGTTTTGAAAATTTAAAAAATGATTTATATGAAAATAATTTAAATAACCATGACTAACCAATTTACAGAAAACAATCTTATAGAAAAAACAGCTATAGAAATATTTCAAAATCTATGGTGACAAAATTGTTTTATAGATGCATTCACAAAAGAAGGTGAAGAAAAACTAGCAAGAAATAATAGATGAGAAGTAGTTCTTACAAAATTTCTTGAACCAAAATTAAGAGAACTAAATCCTGACTTACCAAGTGAGGCTATTTTGAAGGCTCTTGAAATCATCACCCAAGATAGAAGTACTTTGTCACTAGAAAGAGCAAACAAAGAAATATATGATTTGCTAAAAGATTGAGTAACGGTTAGTTATACAGATGATGATGGAAATGATGAAATAACAAAAGTAAAAGTACTAGATCTAGAAACTCCAGAAAATAATGATTTTATGCTGGTAAGTCAGTTATGGATTACTTGAGAATTGTATACGAGAAGACCTGATTTAATTGGTTTTGTAAATGGTATTCCTATGATTTTTATCGAGCTTAAATGAGCAGGTAAAAATCTAAAAGATGCATATTATAACAATATAAAAGATTACAAAGACACTATTACACAAATATTTTGGTACAATGCAATTTTGATTGTTTCAAATGGTATTGAAAGCAAAATCTGAGCTATTACTTCTTGATTTGAACATTTTAATGATTGGAAAAAAGTAGCTGATGAAAATGAAAGTCCAAAATTGAGCTTAGAAACTATTTTAAAATGAACTTGTGAGCAAACAAGATTTTTAGATATATTTGAAAACTTTACTTTATTTGATGAATCAAAATGAAATATTATCAAAATAGTTGCAAGAAATCATCAATATTTATGAGTAAATAAAGCACTAAAAAATGTAGAAAATAGAAAAGATTTGAACGGGAAACTTTGAGTTTTTTGGCATACTCAATGAAGTGGAAAATCATATTCTATGATGTTTTTGACTCAAAAAATCAATAGAAAATTTAAAGGAAATTTTACTTTTGTAATTGTTACAGATAGAACAGAACTTGATAAACAAATTGCAAAAGGTTATAAAAATGCTTGAATTGTAAAAACAAAAGAAACTCATGCTGAAAGTGTAGAAGATTTAAAGAAATTGTTAAAAGCAGATCATAGATATATTTTTACACTAATTCATAAGTTCCAAGATCCAGAAATTCTAAGTGATAGAAATGATATCATAATCATCACTGATGAAGCTCATAGAAGTCAATATAGCACTCTTGCAATGAATATGAGAATATCTCTTCCAAATGCAAGTTTTATAGGGTTTACCTGAACTCCTTTAATAGCTGAAGAAAAAGAGAAAACAAAAGAAGTATTTTGAGAATATGTTTCTGTTTATAACTTTGCCCAATCGGTAGAAGATAAAGCAACAGTTCCTATTTATTATGAAAATAGAGTTCCAGAAGTAGAAAATATCAATCCAGACTTGCAAGCTGAAATAGATAAAATCCAAAATAGTTTTAACTTAAATGATGAAGAATCAGAAGAATTGGAGAAAAAATTTCAAGTTTGATACAAGATTTTAACTTCTGAAGATAGATTAAATACCGTTGCAAAAGATATAGTAAAACACTATTTAGAGAGATGAAATACTTGAAAAGCTATGGTTGTTTCTATTGATAAAAAAACAGCTGTAAGAATGTATGTGAAAGTAAATGAAGAGTTAAAAAATTATAGAGAAAGTATAGAAAAAGAATTAAAATGAAAATTAACAAATACACACAAAGCAGAGCTTGAAAATAGGTTAAAGTTTTTAAACGAACTAGATACTGCAGTTATGATAAGTTTGTGAGATAATCAAAATGAAATAGCTACTTTTAGAGAGTTATGAATTGATTTTGCACCTATTAGAAAAAGAATTCAAAATGATGATCTAGAAACAGCTTTCAAAAAAACAAGCTATGAACCATGAGAAAAGAAATTAAAACTTGTTTTTGTTTGTAGTATGTGGCTCACAGGTTTTGATGTGCCAGATATGACAACTTTGTATTTAGATAAACCTCTAAAAAATCATACTCTTATGCAAACTATTGCCAGAGTAAATAGAGTTTATAAAGAAAAAACAAATGGATTGATAGTAGATTATATCGGAGTTTTTTATAATCTTCAAAAAGCACTTTCTATTTATGCTTCTACAGAAGAATGAAATCAAATCTGAGATATCATAAAAGAAAAATGAGAGTTAGTAATAAGGTTGAAACAAGAACAATCAGAAATGAGTTTGTTTTTGAGATGATTAAATCTTAGTTTAAAAGATATATTTGATGCAAATTGATTGCAAAAAATACAGATAATAGAAGATTTTGTAAATACTATTTTATCAAGTGAAAAAACAAAAAAAGAGTTTCAAAACTCATTTTCAAAAATAAATCTCCTTTATAAATCTATACTTCCAGATGTAAAAGCAAGTGAATTTAGTGATTATATTCAACTTTTAAATATCATAAATGAAAGAATAAGAAGTCTTTCTATAGATGAATATAATCTAGATGAAATCAAAAAAGAAATGGAAGATTTACTTGATGAATCTTTGGTAACTGAAAAGTATAAAATAGAGAAAAAATTTGAAGTAAAAGACTTGAGTAAAATAGATTTTGAAGCTTTGAAAAATTACTTTGCAAGTAGTAGAAAAAATATGCAACTTGAAAGTTTTAAAACAGCTATTGAAGAAAAAATAGAGGAAATGGTACAAAAAAATAAATCTAGAAAAAGATTTATTGATAAACTTAATTTGATACTTTGAGAATACAATTCAGGATCAAAAAATGTAGATGACACATTTAATGCTCTTATAACTTTAGCTCAAATGTTAAATGATGAAGATAGAAGATGAAAAATGGAATGATTATCAGAAGAAGAACTTGCTTTGTATGATATACTTTTAAAAGAAGATATTTCACCAGATGAAGAGAAGAAAATCAAAAAAATAGCTCATGATTTACTTGAAAAATTGAGAAAAGAAAAACTTGTTTTAGATTGGAGAAAAAAAGCTGATACAAGAGCTTCAGTTAAAATCACAATAGAAGATTTTTTATATGATGAATTACCACAAAGTTATAATGAAAATGTATTAAAAGAAAAAGTAGATGATGTTTATTTTCATGTGTATGACAACTATGTAGGTGAAGGAAAAAGTGTTTATGCTTAAAAAAACTAGAAAATTAATTTTCTAGTTTTTTTGTTCTCCAATTTGCAAAAGAATCCTTCTGTCAATACCCCCAAAAACTGGACACGAATTATCTTAACAAAAACACTGCATTAAGCGTGTAATTTTTCGAATTCTTTCGGAGTCATTTTTTGAGTTTTATTAAAATTAAAGTTAACATATTGTAAAAACTTAATATATTTTGTCAAATCAAATTGTTAACTATTTTAACATTTTATGTTAAAAATATGTCAAATACTTTTGACAAAAATAAAAAAATATTATACTATAGTTACATATTAATACTAACCAATGTATTATGATAGCAAATATCGAAACTATAAGAAAAGAAAAAAAACTTACTCAAGATGAAGTAGCAAAATATCTTTGAATCACTCGTCAAACATTTTCAAAACTCGAAAAGGGAAATATTGAACCTACATTATGACAAGCTGTGAAATTGTCAGAACTTTTATGAGTTGAAATAGATAATTTTATAGAAACTGATACTAAAACTTTAAGTTCTAAAAATATTGATTGGGATAAATACAAACAAATAATTACAAATTTTATAAAATATTGAGCTGATGATGATGGTAAAATAACAAAAACAAAATTAGCAAAACTTTGTTATTTGCTTGATTTTGCTTGGTACTATTACAATTTAGTACCAATTACAGGTTTAGAATATAAAAAATTTGCTCAATGACCTGTTCCAGATGCTTATTTTTCTACATTAGAAGAACTTTTTGAAGAAGATTATATAGCAATTGAAATTAAATGAAGATCACATCTAATTGAGAATATTTGAACTCCGAGTAGTGATAAACTATCAGAGGATGAATTAAATATGCTCCAAGATATAGCAAAAAAATGGAAATGAAAACAAACTCATGAAATAGTTGATTTTACTCACAAACAACTACCTTGGTTGGTATCTTATGATAAGGAAATTATTCCATATGGT
The DNA here is from genome assembly GCA_002470645.1 of Patescibacteria group bacterium UBA7396. Taxonomy (GTDB): domain Bacteria; phylum Patescibacteriota; class Gracilibacteria; order BD1-5; family UBA6164; genus UBA7396. The sequence goes on along the minus strand of DKNE01000030.1, from coordinate 13,075 downwards.
CTTATAACTCAAGAAGATTTAGAAAATGTATACTAGTTGAAATTATGTTGTTTTAGTAAGTGAGTATGCTAAAAAACATTTTATGAAAAGTTTTATAAGAAAATATAAAACTTGGGATGCTACATTTATAGAAATTAATAATATGTTATCACATATTGATACTTTTCTTTTAAGTACAAAAGCAGAAAAAATACATATATGTGATTCTTGATATTTAGCAAAATGTGAATTTAAAATAGTATGATCAAATGAATCAGCTAAAACTTCATGAAATAGAATTATTGTTTTTGTTGATGAAGAAAGAAAACCCTCTGAAATTTTACTAATATATTCAAAAACAGATGTATCTTGAGCAAATGAGACTACTTGGTGGGAGCAAGAAATAAAAAATAATCATAAAGAAATATATGATTTGTTTGGATATTAAAACCCTAGAACATTCGTTCTAGGGTTTTTCTTAAACATATTCTTTTCAAACTGCTCTCTACCACCACTTCGGCAAAATCTTTGAAACCTTGCTATATTCTCCCCAATTTGATTTTAGTTTATATCTTTCCTCTTTCATAGGAATTCAAGAAACAAAAAGAAGTAAAAAAGCTATCATAAAAAATCCAACAAATCCCCAAAAACTAAAATTGAGCGAAATTATAAATACTCAAAACCAAAAAAAAATTTCTCAAAAATAATTTGGATGCCTAGAATATTGAAAAAGTCCTCAAGTAAATATCTCACCACTTCTAAAAGTCTTATTTTTTATAGCACTTGAGAGTTGATAATCTGCTAAAGTCTCATAAATAAGTCAAAATATTGAAACAAGAAATCAAGCTAAAAATACAAAATCTATCTCTAAAGTATTTTGAAAAATCATAAAAAGAGGTACTGAAACTATAAAGAGTAAAAACATCTGCAAAATATAAACTTGAAAAAAACTTCTCAAATAAAAATATTTCCACTCTCCTCTCCATTTTGCATATCTGGCATCTTCTTTTTTAGTTTGTATCTTTTTTAAAAAAATACTCCCCGAAAGTCTCAGTCACCAAAGACTTATCAAAACTAAAAATAAAATATTTCAAATATGAAAATGATTATTATCAAAAAATAAATACCAAGAAATGAGAACAAATCCAAATCCCCAAAAAACATCCACAATAGAATTATCTTTGAGTCGTATTGAAAGCAAAAAAAGTAAAAAATACAAAAAAAGTATTATGAAAAATATATGGAGCATTATTTCGGGAAGTTACTAAAAACTAAATAACTTGTCAATCATACCATACTACAAGCAAAAGTTCCCCAAGCAATATCAACGATTGTAAACTTGAGAGAATAATTATTCAAAAAAGTTAAATTGGTTAAATCATACATACTATAACTCAAAAATCATATAAGCGCTGAATACAGTAATACATCTTTTAGACTCGTATATTTAGTAGAAACAAAAACAACGACCAAAAGAGAAATACTTATCCAAGCTAATATTCAAGCCAAAATATTGATAGTAATTTTTCCATCTTGAACCATTACCATATTTCAAAATTCCCTGATAATAAAGTCTTTGGTAACACTACCAAGCCAAATATAATCAAGAACGAGCAAAGTAAAAAATCAAGCCAAAAAAGTTAAAAAGTATTTTAATATCATCATATTTTTATGATTAATAAATAATATTTCATTATAAAAATAAAGATAAAAAATCAAGCTCAATATTTAAAAAAATGATGAAATGTAAATATACTAAAATAAGAAATACTTTTCAGTTCTCTTTCTTTATTAAATCTTGCGTTCTCATAACTTTTTTATATAATACATTCTAAATATATATAACTTTTATTTTCATGCATATATCTCTTATAGATGATGAAAAATTACTCAGAAGTAATATTTCAAAAAAATTAAGATCAAGCTGATATCTCGTTTCTGAATATCATGGATACCATGACTTTATGCAATCATGATTTTTTGAAGATATTAGTGATCTCTATATTATTGATATTTCTCTTTGAGATGGCTCTGGTTATGATATCATTAGTGAGCTCAGAACTCGTAAAAATATCACAAAACCAATAATTGTAATTTCAGGTTTTGGAGAGGTTGACACAAAATTATTTTGATTTTGATTATGAATTGATGATTATATTACCAAACCTTTTTCACCAGAAGAGCTTATAGCAAGAGTCAATGCGATTTTAAGACGATTATATAATACTTTTGAGCGTACCGAAATCGTATACAAATGACTTTCTTTTCATGTAAGTTCAAATGAAGTTTTTCTAAGATGAGTCCCTATAAATCATTTAAATAAAAAAGAAAAAATTATTTTAAATTATTTTCTGCACCATATCGGAAAACTGATAAAAAAAGAGGATTTTGTAAAACTCATTTGGTGATGTGAAACTGATGTCACCCAAAACACTATAAACGTAACACTTTCAAAACTGAGAAAAAAACTCTGAGATGATTTTCCTCTTCAAACCGTTCCTCATGTTTGATATATTTTAGAATAAAATACAATCTTAAATTTGATTTTTAATTTTTTTTTGTATAATTCTGACACATTTTATTTGTTAAGTACCACAAAATGGAAACAACTTTAGTGCTATTAAAGCCAGATACAATCCAAAGAGGATTAATTGGGCAAATAGTTTCAAGATTTGAAAACAAAGGTTTGAAAATTGTTGGAATGAAAATGATGCTTTTAAGCGATGAAATCGTAAGTGAACACTATGACTTTTTAGCTGATAAACCTTTCTTTCCTGGAATTAAAGCTTATATGACTTCTGCTCCTGTAGTTGCAATGGCAATCTCTGGAAGCAATGTTATAAAAACAGTAAGAAATTTAACTGGTGCAACAAATCCAGCTGAAGCTCTTCCTGGATCAATTAGAGGAGATTTTGCTCTTACTATTGATGCAAATATCATTCATGCTTCAGACAGTGCTGAAACTGCTGCAGTTGAACTAAAAAGATTTTTCAAAGATGGTGAAATCACTTCTTATGAAAAAATTTCTGATAAAATTGTTGGATAATCATTTTATCAAAACCGTTAAAGCCTTAAAAAAATAAACTCTCAATTGAGAGTTTATTTTTTTAAGCAAGTCTTGAAACATGGTTATTTACATATTTTGAGAAGGTATGCCCATCAATTAATCCATCACTTCTTTGAGAAAATTTTGATATTCAAGGATTTTGAGATGCAACTTTATGAGCGGGAGCATCTTTTGCATCAAATACCCAATCATTTGATTTTCATAGAGATAATGGGAAAAATACAACTTTATATAAATCTTCAATAGTTGATAAATTATACCCTCTTGAATTTTGTTTAAAATATTTTTCTACTAAATCTAGTTGTTCTACTCAGGTCATTGCCCTGATATTTCCAACTGAAGTTCCTAATCAAGCTGCTGTTCTTGGCATAAATTGAATAAGTCATGTTGCTCAACTTTGTTTGTTTACAATTCTTGGGTCTAAACGAGACTCTGCTTTCATAACTTTAATCAAATCTTCTCTATTAGCTCATAATGAAGCGCAAACTTTATCTAATTTAGCTGAAAACTGAGGATTTTGTAAAAGTTGTTCTCATTTTAAATAAGTCCCATCTGGCATAGAGTCTGCATTTTGTATTGCTAAAGCATCCATTCAATAGTATACTTCTCCATTTGTTTCAGCTGCTTTTATTCTTTCTGGGGAAATTCAATAATCTTTTGCTGATTGTTTCCAATCTTTTGAAAATTGTGTCAATAGTCCCATAACTAATGTCTCAGAATATTTTCCATCTTGTAATTCATTTCATATATTAAAGTTTCCTCTATATCTATCAAATTCAGTAAAAGCATCTTCTAAAACTGTCATTACTTGTTCATCTGGTATATTTTTAACTAAATCTCCAAATGCTATATTTGCAAATTTTGGATCAATTCCTCTATTTATCGCTTCGGAAACAATTTTTGGATGAGCATCCGTATTATTTTTTAAATATTCTGAAATCTTAGATGTATTTATAGTATTCATTTGTTCTATATCTTGAGCAGTTCTTAAAGCTCCTATTTCTATCTTTGTTCATTCATGAATAGTTAATCTTTCATTTCCTAAAGTAAAAAATTCCCCTCATACATTTGTTCTAGAATATGTTTTTCCTCATACTATAACATTTCCTACTTCTTTTGGTAAAACCTGTCATGCAGTAGTTTTTAAATATAATTCTCTATTAAATTGTCCTTCAAAAGAAAAAGTAAAATCAATCTCTTTTGTGTCTCAAGAAGCAACTTCACTACTATCTATATGATTTTTAGTAATATATTGCAATCTTTTTTCAGGAGGAATGTTTAAAAAATCTTTATTATCTATCGATTTTAATGCATTTACTTCTTGAGGCGAAAGTTTTTTGATTTCAGTTTGAACCTCACCAAGTAATTGTGATAATTCTTTTTGAATTTCTGCTCATTGTGCTCAATATTGCTTTAATTCTCATTGATATTTTTTAATCTTTTCGGCGATTTCATGATATTCTCTATCTTTAGGATCACCGTCTTTTAAAAGAGCCGTTCTTAATCTTCATTCCATACCTCCAACAAATTTTTCAGAAAGTTTTAATGTTTCAAAATCTTTTCTTAAAGTATTTACTCTTTCTCTATTTTCTAAAGATAAATGAGATAAATCAGGTCCTGTTTCGAGTGATTTTACTTTCACCTCTTCCCTATTGCTCATACTCTCAGCTTCCTGAAAATTATTTTGTAAAAACAAATCCAATTTTATATAGTTTAACATATTTCAAATTATTAGTTATAAATTTTATTTTTTCCTCTAATTATATCTATCCAGTACAGCAAGATTGGCTTCATATATTTCTTTTGCAATGAGTCATTTTTGAAATAAAGTATCCAAAGAATCTTTCATCGTAATCATACCACTTTCTTTTCATGTTTCCATAGCATTTGGGATTTGATGTGTTTGATTTTTTCTGATCATATTTGCCACAGGAACGGTATTAATAAGTACTTCTGTTGCTGGTACTCTCCCCTTTCCATCTGCTGTTTTTAAAAGTTGTTGCCAAACTACTCATAAAAGTGATTCTGAGAGTTGTTGTCTAATAATTTCTTTTTCGTCTCAGGGAAACATATCAATAATTCTCGCTACTGTTCTCGCGGCTCCAGAAGTATGAAGTGTAGCAAACACAAGATTTCCAGTTTCAGCAGCACGAAGCGCAAGCCTAAAGGTTTCTAAATCTCTCATTTCTCAAATCATAATCACATCAGGAGCTTGTCTGAGGGCATATTTAAGTCCATTATCAAAAGTAAGAGTATGAGTCCCAACTTCCCTTTGTTCAATAATTGATTTTTTATTTTCATACACAAATTCAATAGGATCTTCTACAGTAATAATATGCTTTGACATGGTTTTATTAATTTCTCATAAAAGTCATGCTAATGTAGTAGTTTTTCAGCTTCCTACAGATCAAGTAATCAAAACTAATCCATTTCTTTTATACGTAAAACTCTTTAAAATTTCTGGAAGATGAAGCATTTCAAATTCAGGAATTTCTGATTTAATTGGTCTAAATACAAGACTATATCCATCTTTTTGAATAAACGCATTTACTCTAAATCTACAAAATCCTTTTAATTCAATAGAAAAATCAAGTTCTAAAGTTTTTAAAAATAATTCTCTTTGACTTTCTGTCATAATGGAAAGAGCTAGTTTTTTTGATTCATCTTTTGATATAAGTTCCACATTATCAAAAAAATAAATATCTCCGTTTATTTTTAGACTTGGTTTTGATCCTCCTGTAATGATTATATCAGAAGCATTTTTTTCTAAAGCAAGTTTTAATATATCTGCGATTTGCATAGGTATTTATAAAAAATTAAATTATTTTCCAGCTCCTATATGAGTGAATAAATCTTGTAGTATTTTCTTTATACTCATAACTTCTTGAGTTATTTCTGGATGAAGTTGAGAAGATTTTATAAAATAAAACTCTCTTCCTTCTGATGCTTCTATCTTCATAGCTTGTTTTCAGGAAATACTTATTCAACGATTAAAATTTCATTTTACATCTGATATATCTTGGTAATTTTGAAAATTATCTGAATTTTTTTGTACAAATAAATGTAAATTATCTGGGATAGTTCATAAATCACTACTCCAAAGTAATTTATATCAAATCCTATCATACCTTTTGATTTTTTCTGAATCTTGAAAAGATACACTCACATAATCTTGAATATATCTCTGTTTTTTTCTTCCATTTTCTAACAATGTCATTTGTATATTTCCATCTGGCAAAAGAGTAAAACTTGCCTGAGAAAAAGCTTCTGTTTCTTCTCCTACTCAATTTAAAAATTCATTATTCATTTTCACTATTTTAAAAGTAATATCTGGGTATATTTTAACATAAAGATAAAAATAAATCAAATTTTTGACAAACAAAAAAAAATTTATACACTACCAAATGTTACTTTTTAATAAAGACATATGAGCTTCACACAACTTGTAACCACAACTACTATATATACTTCTAAAATTTAGATGATTTTTTGTTGTGTAATAATACATAAAAATAAAAACTTCTAAATCATTTAGGAGTTTTTTTATTAAAAATTTACTCATTACTTTTTAACCAAAAAATTATGGATATTTCTACAAAAAGACATTCGCTGAGTCATATTATGGCTCAAGCAGTAAAAGCACTTTATGGGAATGATGTAAAGATGGCTATTTGACCAGATATTGATACTGGATTTTATTATGATTTTGATTTTTCAGGAATCGAATTTAAAGAAGAAGATTTAAAAATTCTTGAAAAAAAGATGAAACAAATCATCAAACAAAATCAAAAATTTGAGCAATATGATCTTTCTTTTGAAGATGCAAAAGATTATTTAAGTTCTCAATGAGAAGAATACAAAGTTGAAATGGCAGAAGAATTATTTGCAAAATGACATAAAACAATCAGTTTTTACAAAAATATTATGCAAAATGGAGAATCTAGTTTTATTGATATGTGTTCTGGTCCACATGTTGATAATACCAATAAAATTGATGCAAATTCATTTACACTAGAAAAAATTGCTGGAGCTTATTGGAAGTGAGATGCTTCAAGAAAAATGCTTACTCGTATTTATGGACTTGCTTTTGATACAAAAGAAGAACTCGATGCTCATGTAAAAATGCTTGAAGAAGCGAAAAAAAGAGATCATAGAATTCTTGGGAAAAAATTAAAATTATTTACTATTTCTGATCTTGTTTGAGCTTGACTTCCTCTTATTCAACCTGCTGGGATGATTATTAGAAAAGAAATTGAAAACTATCTATGGGATCTTCATAAAAGACATGGATATCATAGAGTTTGTACTCCACATCTTGCAAAGGAAGATTTATATGTAACCTCAGGTCATGCTGGGCATTATTTAGAAGATATGTTTAGTGTTTGGGGAGGAACTTCAAAAGAAAAATTTTATGTAAAACCAATGAACTGTCCTCATCATATGCAAATTTTTGCTGATAATCAATTTTCTTACAGAGATATGCCAGTAAGATATTTTGAACCTGCAACTGTGTATAGAGATGAAAAAACTGGACAATTATCAGGACTTACCAGAGTAAGAGCAATTACTCAAGATGATGGACATTTATTCTGTAGAGTTACTCAAATAAAAGAAGAAGTAAAACTTATTACTGATATCATAAAAGAGTTTTATACAACTATGGGACTTATCAATGATTATTGGGTTTCACTTTCTGTAAGAGATGATGAAGATAGAAGTAAATATCTTGGTTCAGATGATGTTTGGGTTCAAGCTGAATGAGCTTTAGAAGAGGCAGCTAAAGCAAACAATCTTCCTTATAAAAGAATGCCTGGAGAAGCAGCATTTTACGGACCTAAACTCGATTTTATGTTTAAAGATTGTATCGGAAGAGAATGGCAACTTGCTACTATTCAATGTGATTTTAATCTTCCTGAAAGATTTAAACTTAGCTTTACTAATGAAGCTTGAGAAGAGGAAAGACCAGTAGTAATTCATAGAGCTATTTCAGGAAGTTTAGAGAGATTTATGGGAATTATTATTGAACATTTTGCTGGAGCATTTCCACTTTGGATGTCTCCAAGACAAGTAAATATTGTTCCAGTAGCAGAAAACTTTGAAGAATATGCAAAATCTCTGAATATGAGGTTAAAAGAACTTGATATAAGAAGTGATATAGATCTTTCAAGTGATAGTTTTAATAAAAAAATTAGAAATGGAGAAACTTCAAAATATAATTATATTGTAATTATCTGAGAGCAAGAAGTAGCAAATAATACTGTTTCAATAAGAAATGTAAGAACAAAAGAGCAATCAACTCTTTCTTTTGAAGAATTTATCTCAAAATTAAATACTGAAATAAAAGAAAAAAGCCTGTAAAAGGCTTTTTTCTTTTATTTTTTTATAATATATGTAGAAAAATCAGAAGTTCCTGGAATATTAGTAATATCATGAGTTACCAATAATTGAAATCTTTTTCCATCATATCATGGGTATGAAAATACTTCATATCCAGTCATTTTTTGTGCATCATATTGAGTTTGTATAAAAATTCATACATCTTTTCAATCTAATGATTTAATTTTATAAAGAATATATACATTTTGTCATTGTTTGAATTTATGATTTGATTCTTGTTTTACTAATTTTACACTTTCTAAAGTTGGTACATTGGCTGTATTTGCAGTTTCTTGTACTACTTCATCAATTCCTGCTTGTACTCATGGTGATAAAGCTGCTAAAGTAGTTCAAAGTGTAAAAGTAGCTAAAGCGTTTCGAAACGATTTCATAAATATAAAAATAAGTGATAAATGAATATTATTTATATCTATTTATTTTTTATTGTCAATAGATTTTAAAATAATAAAAAAAGAAACAAAGTTTGAAAATATCTTATTTTGAGTATGATAATACAAAGAATTTTAGATGATAATTTGTGTGATATGAAAAATTTATTAAAAATTGGAAGAGTGAGTTGGATACATTTTGAAAATCCCAAAAAATCAGAACTTTTAGAGATCGGAGAAACGTATGATTTACATGAAATCATCTTAGATGATATCGTAGAATATGGAGTACAAGATAAAATAGATACCTATGACAATCATATATTCATGGTATTTCATTTTCCAAAATATGATGAAAGACAAAAAAGGTATATTTCAAATGAATTCAGTATCATACTTTGAAAAAACTTTATTATCACTATCACCAGTCAAAAAACAAATCATATAGAAAAAATTAGAGAAGAATACTTAGAAGAAACAAGAGACTTAGAAGACCCTGAAAAATATAAAATTTCACCTTATTATATCTTGTATAAAATATTGGATGTAATGTTTGATAAAACACTCAAAATATTAACAAAAAGTACTAAAGATATTATGCTTTTAGAAGAAGATATATTTTCAAATGAATGATTAAGTAAAAAACTTCTTGAACAACTTATGGTAAAAAGAAGAAATCTTGTATTTTTAAAACACTTATTTATCCCACAAGCCGAACTTATAGCAGAACTTCAAAAAACAATAGAAAAATTTTATGATTGACAACTTGATCTCTATTTTGAAGATCTTATGTATAAACTTGATAAAATAGAAAACCAAATAAATATACTCACAAAAAATATTTCTTCTTTGAGTGAGATATATAACTCTCTTATGAATATAAAATTAAACTCACTTATTGGAACACTGACAGTATTAACGTTGATTATATGAAGTATGACCCTGATTGCTTGAATATATGGAATGAATGTACATCTTCCTATGGCAGAATCTCCAAGTGCATTTTTTATCATTTCAGGAATTATGATTATTCTTTCCTTGGTATTATTTCTCTTTTTTAAGAAAAAATGATGGTTTCATTAAAAAATATAAAAAATTGTCACTTAAAAAAATTTTTCTAGTTATAGTTTCTGAGAGTTAAAAATAGAGGTGTCTCTAACTCTCGGGTACTTGCTATTTTTAACTCTTAACATCCAATTTCATGTCAGAGCAAGAAATTATTGATCTTTGTCAAAAATGAAAATTAGAGTATTTTTCAGAGTTGTATGAAAAATATGCAGATCCAATTTATAAATTTATTTATCTCAAAACATACGATAAAGAGCTCAGTGAAGACCTCGCGAGTCAGACTTTTTTTAAAGCGCTTGATAAAATAAATAGTTTTAAAAATACTCAAGATTCTCATTTTAAAGCTTGGATTTATCGTATTGCTTATAATTTAGTGATAGATACATATAGTTCAAAAAAAGAAACCGTTCAAATAGATGAATTATTAGAATTTGGATATGATGAAGATTTTTGAAAAAATTTGGATAACAAAGAAAAATTACGTGAAATTTTTGCATATTTTGACACATTAAAAGAAAAACATAAACAAATTCTTTTAATGAGACTTTGGGATGATTTAAGTTATAAAGAGATTAGCGTACTTACCTGAGAGAGTATAGATAACTGTAAAAAAGTAGTTTCAAGAACATTAGCAAATATTCCAACTACTTATATGAGTTTGCTTCTTATTTTACTATTAAATATATAAACTATGGGAAAAGATGTAGAAAAAATATTGCAAGAGTTATATCAAATTGATGAAAGTCTGAAACAAAAAGAAAATGAACTCACAAAAATAATACAAAATATGCTACTTTTAAAACCAAATATAAAAATGGATGAAAATTTTAAATTGGCATTAAAGGAACGTATTTCTGAAAAAATTACTTCAGAAAAATTACAAAATTATATGTCTCGTCGCAAACTCAATATATGGCAAATATTTAGTTATATATTTTGAACTGCTTGAATTGCGGCATTTTCATTTTTTATTTTTGGAGAAACTTTTGCTCCTCATATGCTTACTTCTGAAAATAAAACTTCACAAGAAAGTGATATACTCAGCTTTAATAGTTTTATACTAGAAACCAATACTGACTTTTGAAATTTAAAAAATGTATGAGTAAATGGATGAGGTTTTGGAGGATGACTAGAAAAAATAAGTCTCAAATCAAGTGGTATGGTTGAAGATATGATGGTAGAAAGTAGTAGCTTAATGATGGATGCTCCAGAATCTGCTTGAATGGTCGAAGGAACAGATATGAGAATACTTCCTGTAGAACCTATAGGAATTCCTGAAATATATAGATATAATTTTTCATGAGCACTCAATATCGATATTCCAGAAACTCTTCCAATATATAAAAAATCAAAAGTAGTTGATTTATGAAAAAATTTTGTAGAAAAATTTTGAAATTTTAGTTTTAACGGACTTGATATTTCTCGTTTTTCAGATTTATCTGCTGGGAATATCAGTCTCAATCAAGAGAAAAAATATGGTTATAGTATCAATATTGATTTTTCAAATGGATATTTAAATATCTATAAAAATTGGGATAAATGGCCTCAAAAAAATTATGATGAAAACAAACAAATAGATCTTCTCTCTGATGATGAGTTGCTACAAATAGCAAATAATTTTATGAAGGAATATAAAATCGATGTATCACAGTATTGAACTGCTCAAATTGATACCAATTATGATAGTATTTTAAGAGAATTCAGCACTTCAAAAAAAGCTCCAAGTTATATTCCAGAAAATACCTATATTCTCTATCCTAGTCTTCTTGATGGAAAAGAAATTATAGAAGAATCTGGGGAAAAATCTTGAGTAAAGGTAGAAATTGATATTCAAGAGAAAAAAGTAAGTTCTGTACTGGGATTAAAAATAGAACAATATGCTAAATCTGATTATAAAATAGAAAATAATACTGACAATATTTTACATATTGCCAATGTATGATGAAGATTTTGACTTGAGATAGAAGAAGTTGAAAATGCTCAATATATTGACATTGAACTCAAAAATCCAAAACTTCAGTATGTTCATATCTACCATTATACTCAAAATAACTGACAAGAAGAATTTTTGATTCCAGCTATTGTTTTTGAAATAGAAAATAATGATGAAAATAATTTTATGTCAAAAATCATCAGTGTACCTCTCTTAAAAGATTTCTACTCATATGATGAAAATGGAAAAATTATTTGATGAAGTAAATAGTGATTTTAAATACATAAAATAGGAAACAAAACTTTCTAATACAGAGATTTGTAAACAACTAAAAAAGAAACAATTTTTATATGTTTCTTTTTTAGTTTTTTGTTTTTTCAAAAAACATCTTACAAGCATCTATCACATTTTTAAAACGATCTGTTTGAAGTTTTATCCCTCAAAAGTACCTCGTCACCACTAAAACTAATTGTATAGCATTTTCTCTTTGTATTTCCCTTAAAATACACATTCCAGCTCATGTCTCTCCGTCATCATTTTTTCATTCCAAAATACTTCCATTTTCTTGTTTGATACGATACGCATAACTATTATGTGTAGCATCACGAAAATATTTATCTTTTTTTAAAAATTTGATCAGTTCTTTTGCATCATTTTCTGACTCTATATATCATCCAACAATTGTATATTTTGATTTTCTATCTACAATAATATCTTTGTAAATAATAAGTTTTTTAGGGATTTTATACTCTCCTCAGAGATCAAGAGTAAATTGATTTTCGTTAAACATATTTTTGTAATTTTTCTATTATTTCATCATCAAGTAAATGCTCTATATTACAAGCATTCATTTCAGCTTTTTGGTGATTAATTCATAATTTTTTTTCAAAAAAAGAAAGAATAATATTTCTTTTAAAAAAAGATTTTTCAACCACTTCTTGTCATAATGATGTAAGAGAAATAAATCTATTTTCATCTTCTTTTACAAATCACTTTTTAAGTAAATTTTTTAATCAAATACTACAGCTTCCCGCGGTAATTCATAAATGATTGGCAATATCTACTGCTCTGGAATAACCATGAGCTTTGTGTAAAAAATCTATAGCATAAAGATAATGAATAATAGAATGTGTGATTTCAATACCATTATTTTCTCTCCAAACATTATGAGTACATTTTTGCATCTTTTCTATAATAATAAATTATTTTTTTTCATTATATAAATTTTTATAAAAATTACAAAATATTATATTAGTATAAAAT
>DKNE01000027.1 GCA_002470645.1 Patescibacteria group bacterium UBA7396 | reverse complement strand
CAAAGGAAGATATTTTAAAATTTAATTTGATTTTTTAATATGAAATTACTTTCAAATAGTGGATTTTCAGTAATATATGTATTTTTTTTAATTTCAATTATTTTTATATTTTGAATTGCTGTATTGAATAAGGAAAATTTTATTAATAAAATAATTCAATATCATCAAATAGAAGATGAGATGACACAAAAAATAATACAAGATACTCAGGAGATTTTTTCTTTTTATGAGAATAATTGAAATCAGCTTTATATTCCTATTTTATCTTGTCCTAATCTGGTTTCATATTACTCCTGAAATGTTCTTATCTGAACTTGATATACTACATTAACAGAGAGTTTTTGTAAATGAAATATATGAGATAACGATTTAGAGTTATATTATAGTTGAGACTATTTAAATTTTTCAAGTTGAAAATTAGCAAATATTCAGATCCCATTTATATCACAATCAGAATTATTTTTTACATGAATTATAGATGATACTTATAAAATTGATTTTGAGCATCCTACTATTGATGATCAATTTGTAATTCAGAGAATTAAAAAAACATCAAAATTTCAGTATACAAATATGTGGGAAAATATTTTTTGGAGTAATTCAAAAGTCAAAAATATTATTGAAAAAAATATAAATAATACTATGCCTTTTTTGAAACTATGAGAAGTTTCAGATGCAAGTTTATATTTTGATATTGAAGGTTGATTTTATTGAAAAATTATTGAATTTGATAAAAATATATTTGATAGTTGACAAAAGTTAGTAAAAAAGAATGAGTTTAATTTTTGAAATCTAGAAACTGCATCTTGATTCTTAAAATGAGATGGAACATTTTCTTCTTTAATATCTGATGCAAAAAAATTTGACTTTATATCAAAAGATTACGCTATATTTTTACTTTCCAAATCTTGAGATATAGAAAAAAAACAATATACTTTTCAAATATTTGGAAATAATAAAACTCCAATATATATGATACCATTACAAGATGATTCAGAAAAAGTCACTTATTTTGCTAATGATATACTTATGAAAGCAGGTGATTATTATTCTAAAATATATAAAATAATTTATTATAAATAATTATGAAAAAAAATACAACAGCTTTTACGCTTATTGAAATATTGGTTACGGTGACAATAATAATTATATTAACTACAGTAGGATTTTTATCATATACTAGAAATCTTTCTGATGCTAGAAATACTACTCGTATTACTGATATGTCGAACATAAAAATTTCTCTTCAATCACATAAATTGAAGAATGGAGTATACCCTTTGTCATGACAAGCAATTCACATCACTAATTCATGAACAATTATACAACAATGACTTTTAGATGAAAATGTGATGACACAGGAAATATTAAAAAAACCTACAGACCCATTGCTTAAAAAACAGTATTATATGTATTCTATCACACAAAATAGGCTATTTTTTCAAATTGCTATGAGCTTAGAAGATGAAACAGCATATAATCAAAGTTTAATGAGAGCTTATGTTGATGGAACGTATCAAAGTTTAAATACTAATTTTATACCAAGTTTATTATTTGCTACTTATCAAGACTGAGATATACAGACTTTATCGTGAAAATCAATTGTTGATAAATGAACTTTAAACCTTCCATATGATGATAATGCAAATATTGTTTCTTTTGATTGATGATTATCAGAAGTTATTTCTCAATCTTGAGTATTAATTCCAAAATTTTATTGATATTACTCATGTGATCAAATTATTGAGGATGGATATTTTTTATGAGAAGGGGATTATTATCTAATAAATCAACAATGAGATATTTCTTTGTCTAGATGTTCAGAATAAAAAAACTCTTAAAAATAGAGTTTTTTTTATTTTAAGATGATTTCTTTAAAAATCCTTTTGAAGTTCCTTCAATATCTTCTAATTCATCAGCAAGTCATCCAAGTAAATCATCAGTTCATAGGGTTAATTCATTATTTGCTTGAAAGAATTCTATTTCTTTTTTTAAGCTTGAAATAATTTCATTTGCTCTTTTTTGTTTTTCTCACAAGCTATCAGATCTTAGATTTCCATCTAAATCCACATATCTTTCTCAGATAGAATGCGCAATGCTAAATAATTTTTCATAAAAATCTCCTGTTTTTTCATGAAATACTACATCAGTAGTTTTGGTATCAATATGTATTTCTAACATTTCTAAATATGCTTTTAAAGCTTTTTGATATAATTCTTTCATAGTTTGATAATTAGATATTAAAATGAGAATAATTCTCATTTATATGATATAAAAAAAATCTTTTTAGTCAAAAGATTTTTATATTAATTTTTGTAATTCTTGTATTACTTCTTGTTCTACTTCATAGATATTTTTTCATTCAACAACAAATCAAGAAGCTCTTGAGTGTCATCATCATCACCATTTTGAGCAAAATTTATTTAAATCAACTAGGTCTGTTTTTGCTCTAAAACTTCATTTTATTTTTTTATCTGGGAGTTCGTAGAGTAAAAATCAAACTTCTAAGCCATCTAAAGTTGTTAAAAATTCATCAATGAGACCGGAAATATCTTTATCAGTTGTTTTTGTTTGTATAAAAAGAGATTGAGGAACACTATTCCATACTATTTTTCCATTTTTTATATCTTTTAAGTTTTCTAAAATATGTCCCCAAAGTTTCAGTCTTTCGTATGGTTTTTTCTTAAAAAGATTTATAATAATATCTTGGTGTCTTGGTTGAAATCTCAAGATTTCTGAAGCTGATTGTAGTGCTTTTGGAGAAGAATTTGTATTAAAAAAACTATTGGTGTCAGTAATAATTCCAGTGAGTAAAAAAGTAGCAATTTTACTATCAATATATTTTTCAAGTTCAAAACTTTTTATGATATCCCATACTATTTCACAAGTAGAAGAGGCATTTGTATCTACTATATTTATATTTCAAAAAAGAGAATTAGAAATATGATGGTCAATGTTTATCCAAGTAGTATTTTGAAAGAGTTGTAAATTATTTTTATATACATCTCAAAGTTGTTCTAAAGATGCTACATCAAAACTAATTATGATATCTGGAGCAAAATCTTGTAATGAAATATTGGTATCAAAAATTTGATTATCATCAAGAAACTCAAAAGCTTCTGGAGTCTTTTCATCATTGGTGGCAATAACTTTATAGTTTCCAAACTTTTGTAAAGTATAATAAAAAGCAGATAAACTTCCATATGCATCACCATCCATTCTTCTATGATTTATAAGAAGTATTTTTTCTGAATTTTTTAAGAAGTTTTTAAATTTTCAGATTTCATTTTCAATATTGATCTCAAACATGTTTTTTCATTATTAAATAAATTTTTAAGATAGGTTATTATATATAAAAATAAAATAAATCAAACTTTTGACTATCAAAAAGCAATATGATATAATAACATATATTGATTAATAATAAAATATGAGAACTCAAATAGAAAAACAAAGCAGTACTATTATGAATACTATTTCGAATTTAAAAGCCAACAAAAATCCTTTTTGAGTTTTTTTTGTACTTGCAGATTTGAAAGATATTTTTATTAGTATTTGAGAAATGGTCTTGAATTCTATAGAATTAAATTATTCACAAAATGCAAGAGACCAATACAAATTGATTACTCAAAAATATAAAGATGCTTGAATATTTGAAGCGCTTTATAATCATTATTTTCATAGTAATTGACTTCAAAAATTTAAATATGAAATTGATAGATATTTTGAGCATGCATTTTTTATAGATAGTTCGTTTTTCTTTTTTACTCTTTCTAGGAGTGAAAAATTTTATATTTTGTTTGATATATTTTTATATTTTCATCAAAATATACATCAAGCTCAGCAATATTATAAACTTACAACATATGTAGAAAAAAAAGAATTTCTTTGTCAGATATATCCAAAATTTACTTTTATAGGAAATGATAAAATAAGTTTTTACATTATTAAATTTATAAACCAATTTCAAGGTTTTGATTTTTCTGTGATATCTTTAGATTGTCATTGAATTATCGGAGATAATATCAAAATTATAAAAAAAATTATCTTATTTATTTTAGAGAATAGAGATGCATATCAAGAATTATATAATTTTCTTCTTGAATCTTTCGTATATGATAGAAATATTTATGAAGAGGTAATAGAAAAACTTGAGGAAGAAAAACTATTTGAAGTAATAGCATTTTTAAAAAATGATATTCATTCTTGAATAGATAATATTTCACTTCTTAATTATGAAATAAAAAATAATATTTCAGGATATTTAAAACTAGCTCAAAGAATTGAAATATTAGATATTTCTCAAAGAGTAGATTTTTTAGTTATAAAAGAAAATGAATTTCGTGATTTACCAAAAGAAAAAGCAAATTTTGCTCGTCTTTCATTTAAAAGGCAATATTTAGAACAAAATCATGGAGATATTATTGATTTGGTGCTTTGAATTACTGATATCCCTTCTGAAGTATTTTATAAAGTAAAAGAACAAACACTTGATGTTAACTTAGAAAATATTTCTTTGTATAATGAAATAAAAGAGCTCATTTTATATATTGATAAATCATATTTTCTTAGTTTTGTTCGTCCTTTTTTACTCAGAAAAATTGCAAGATATTTTAATAATTCTGATCAAAGATATTATGTGATTAAATTTATTGCGTGCGTAGTTTTATCCAATAGTTATAGTGAATATAAAGTATTATCAAAGTTTTTTTATAATTTAGAAATGTTTCATAGAAAATCTCTTGAGGCATATATTTCAAGAATATTTCAATTTGGATGGATTTTTATTTTTATCTGAATTATTGGATATTTTTTACCATTCTGATTTTTTATAGCTATATTTTTATTTCTTGTAAAAGAAATCGTTCTTTTTTTGATACAAAAATTTTCTCCAAAATTAAAAATGAGTTTAAATTTTCAAATGAGTAGTTATATTGCACTTTTTGGAATTATGTCGATCTTTTTATGATCAACGATTTGATATAAAGATAATATTTCTCTAACTTATGATGCTTTAAAACCTTTTGTGAATGCTACCATATTACCAGCTCATGAAAGTATAAAAGTACTTACAAATGAGTTCCAAAATATAAAAGCTAATATTCTTGGTTCTCCAGAGAGTTCATCTCCCTGAGAATCTGAGCTCTCAGAAATTGATTATCTCAAATGAATTCATTTATACGATTTAAAAAATAAAAGCTTACTCTCTGAGTAAGCTTTTATTAAAAATAAGACAGTAAAAAAGACCAACTTGGTAGCGGTCTTTTTAGAAGAGTAAGAGTATTCACTTCTGTTGACGATTATAAGAATGTTATGGTGTCAGCAGGGAATAGTCTATATTTTGAAACTTAATCCATAGTCTCTGTTTTTCAAGTAAGCTACAACGATGAATCGTGAACTTTGCTTGAAAAAGAATTTCTACCTTCCTCGGGTGATTTTTTGATTGCTATTCACCGTGCAACTTTATTTTTGTTTTTTGAAAATCTCTAATTTTGGAGATTTTATAAAATTTTTGTTTAGGTTTTTAAAATTATCCCTTTTATTTAAAACTTTTATAAAAAAATTCTAAACAAAAGGGATAATACTTTTTCCGTTTTTGTTTTTATTTTTTTTGTATTTGGGAGAATCATAGGATTGATATGATGCCCTACTTGGAAAGTAAAATTCTTGTTAATGAGCAGTTGTTTAAGAGCATTGCCTTATCAACTTACAAAGTAATTATATCAGAACTATGTGAATAACTCTAATACTTATTATTGACAATAATATGAAATATTTTATAAAATCAAGTTTATGTTTTTAATTATTTATTTTAAGCCAAAAAATGAAAATAAAAATAAATTACAGATAAAATATTTTTTTGTTTATTTTTCTAAAAAAGAGAGTAGTAAGCTATATTATATATAGTATATTACTCTCTTTTGTTCATTATTTGTATACAATTTTTTTAACGACTTTTTAATTGTGAAATAAATGTTAAAAAATAAAAAATCCTGAAAATGAGTTTTCAGGATTTTTTTATATCTTCCAATTCGTATATTTTTCTAGTCCAAGTCTTTCATCATCAAGAAGGAAAAGCTTTCCATTTTTTGATAATATTTTTAAAACTTCATCCACTATTTTTTTTGAAACATTTTCTCCGTAGAGATTTTTTCCTTTCATTTTTTTGTTTCCTATGGCTCACGTAATTATTTGAGCGATGAGATTTGAATTTACGGGAGGTGCTATTATATTGCTTCCAGCTAAAATAGTTTCTGTTCTATCACTTCCAAATCTGAGAGTTACACACGGAGTTCAAACAATATTTGCCTCCTCTTGCATACTTCCGCTATCAGTTACCACAGCTCCAGCTTTTGAAATCATATCTATAACTTCGCTGTGATGAGCGAGTGCTGGTCAATAAGCAAAATTATCAGGATAATTTTTTATGAGTTCATTCAAATCATCTCTGAGTCAATAATTATCAATAGCAAAACTAGAAGCATACAGTTCTAAAAAACAAACGGGAGTTCATGCTTGTATTAATTTTTTTAACGCATAATATAAAGTTAAAAATCTTTCTTTTTTCTCACAATTTTCTCTTCTATGAATAGTTACAAATATAAAATCTTTTCATTTCATATTTGGATAAATTTCAAATGCTTTTGATGACGATATTTTTTTCTTTGAAATTTCTATTGCATCCACTACTGTATTTCAAACGACTTGTATCTTGTTTGGATCGTGTCATTCATTGATAAGAGTTTCTTTATAGAGTTCTACTGGTGCGGCAAAAAATCAAGTTGATCCTTCGATACTTCTCGTGTCAAATTGTTCTGGAAAAGGCTCGATACTCCCGAGTTCATAGATTTCTCTTTTTTGAAGAGAGTGGTAATAATCTTCCCAATGAAAAATTCATTTTTCAAAATTATCAAATAAATTTCAGTAAAAATGAGCATTTGGAGTAAGAGTTCTGATCCCAGCTTCCACATGAACGACAGCAAATTTATTTAAAAATGCGGCTTTATCGGCAGTGGCAGCTGTAAGAGTATCTCAGTGAACATAAGGAACAGGAATCTTTTTATAATTATCATTGAGTTCTACGAGAAAATTTCCGAGTCTTTCAACGATTAAACTAAATTTTTTGTGAATAGGTCCGAAAATATTGAGATTGATATCAACGGTCATTTCAAATTCTCATAGTACTCATTGAGAAAGATTGTAGTCATAATGTTGTCAGGTGTGTACTAAAATCACGAGTTCGCCTCTTTTTTTGAGTTCTAGATAGAGAGGGGCTTGTTTAATAATATCCGGTTTGGTAGCAATCATGATGATATGGGCATATTTGTTGTGTGAGGCTTCTATTTCTTGCCAAAAATTATCTCTTATAAATACTTCATTTTCGTTCATAAAATATATGGATTAAAAATAATATACTCGCAATGTACTGATTTTTTTTCTGAAATCAAAAAATTTGATTTTTTTTAAATATATTTATAATCAATTTAATATATTAATTATATAAAAAACGATGAATTATTTAGTATACTTACACAGTATTTGACTTTCTCAAAGAAATTTATGTAAAATTTTTGAGAAACAAAGTGATTATAAAGCATTTTATGAGAGTCTTTCTTTTGATACGCTTTCAAAATATATCAATAATAGGGAACAGGTAGAAAAGATACTTCAAGCTCAAAAAAAACTTGATACAAAAAAAATAGATGAAAAAATAGAGAAACTTTCTCTTCAAATCATTCCGAAGTATCATAAACATTACCCAAAACTTTTAAAAAATATTTCTGCTCCACCATATTTTTTATATGTAAGAGGAAAATTGCAAGCAGAGGATAATTTTTTTTCTATTGTTGGTTCAAGAAAAATGAGCCCATATGCTAAAAAGGCGTGAGAAAGTATTATTCCAGACTTAACAGAGTATTTTACGATTGTATCTGGTTGAGCTGGATGATGTGATAGTTTAGCGCATCAAATATGTGTAGAAAAAAATGCCAAAACTATCGTAGTGTTTGGAACATGAATAGATGTTATCTATCCATCAGGAAATAAAGCATTATTTGAAAAAGTGATAGAAAATTCTGGAGCACTTCTTTCTATTTTTCCTCTTGGGACACTATGAAATATCTATACTTTTCCTATGAGAAATGAGATAGTAGCTGGAATGAGCTCGTGAGTACTAGTTTTAGAAGCGTGAGAAAAATCTTGAACCTTAATAACAGCAAAACTTGCTCTTGATCAAGGAAAAAATATTTTTTGTGTACCTGGAGATATTTTTGTAGAAAATTATATTGGAGCTCATACCCTCATACAAAATTCAGAAGCAAAATTGATAAAAAATACTCAAGATATTTTAGAGGATTATGGATATCAGATTGGAACTCAATCAAAACAGATACATTTTGAAAATCAAATTCAACAAGATATTTATACTTTGTTAAAATATAATATTTCTCTCGGAATTGATGATTTAATAGAAAAAAGCCAGTATGAATACTGACCTTTATCTTATCATCTTTCTCTTATGGAATTACAAAATTTGATAAAGAAAGACCTCTTTTGAAAATATCAAATTTTATATTAAAGTCCACTATTTAATAATTGTAAAAAATTATTTATATCAATTTCTTGTGAACTTCCTTGATTGGTAGTAGTTCAAGAAGATGTATTGAGTGTTTTATTTAAACTATCTAAAAAAGCATTTACATCTTCACTTTGAGAGCTATTTGTATTATTATAATAATTTTCAAGATTTAAGAGATTTAAAAAATCATTTATATCATTGTTTTGTTGTGTATTATTGGTGGTTCCAGAGAGATATTTATTTAAATCAAGTAAATCAAGAAAGTCATTTATATCATTGTTGGAACTTCATGAATTTGAGATATTATTATTTTTTGTAGAAGTTGTTCATCCTCAATTTTGAGAGGTAGAGCTTCATTGGTTGGTAGTGCTTCCAGAAAGGTATTTGTTTAAATCAAGTAGATTCAAAAAATCACTTATATCATTGTTTGAATTTGAAGTATTTTTATTATTGCTTAAGTTTGATTGATTGTTATTGGTAGTTCCAGAAAGATAATTATCTAAATTGAGAAGATTTAGAAAATCATTTAATTCATTATTTTGACTGTTTATATTTGTTCCAGATCAAATAATTTGGTTATTTATTTGTCAACTTTGTGTATTTCAAAAAGTGGTTGTATGAGAGCTATTTTTTGTTTGTTTTTGAAATATTGATACTGTATTTGAGATATTATCTCATTCAAACATAGGTTGATACTCTTTTTCTCAATTATTTAAATATACAACTCAATTTTGATTTTTTGCATATTTCTCAATAAATTTTTGAATCTCACTTTTAAAATCTGAGATATGAGAAATATTAATATTATTATTCTCTATATATCAAGTTTTATTTTTATATGCACCATTTATAACTTTTACTTTTAAAAAATTAGAATTAATATAGTTTACATGTAAAATATAAAATTCATTTCCAGATTTGAGAGTTCATAATTGTTTTGAGGACGATATAGGTTGTGAATAAAGAATAGTATTTGATTTGATAGATCATTTATTTCCATCTATTTTATAATTATTAAAGGTATAATTTTCTAAATATGATGAAAGAATAAATCATTTTTTTCCGTCAGTTAACATAACATGAGTATAGTCTCAATTTGTTCATAAATCTAATACTACATATCATTTTTGTAACATAGTAATAACATGAGCTGATTGATCAACAGAAGAAATAACAGGAGAAAACATATATTTTACAGATAAAATATCCCCATTTTGTGCAAAAGAGATAGGATATGAAAATACCATAAACAAGAGAGTGAGTAATATTTTTTTCATACAGAGTAATTTTATCAAAATAATCCTACAAATTGTAGTATATTTTTACTATTATGTCAATTTTTCAGCGTATTTTTTGTAAAAATCTTTTGCTTTTTGAATAATTCTTTATATAATCCCTACGCGTTGTATTACTGGTGTATTTTCCGGTTTATAACATAATTTATTTTTTAAAAATACTAAACGGTATGGAAAGAGCAGAAAAAAAGCAAGTTATTGCAGACTTTGCAAGAGATAAAAAAGATACTTGATCACCAGAGGTTCAAATTGCTATTTTAACTTCAAGAATTGAGGCATTAAAAGAACATTTACTTGTACATAAAAAAGATAATCACTCAAGAAGAGGTATTATGCTTATGGTTGCAAAAAGAAGAAAAATGTTAAACTACTTAAAGAAAACAAGTATTGAAAAATACGAAGAAATCTTAGGAAGATTAGAATTAAGAAAATAATAAAAAAACACTTTGAAAAAAGTGTTTTTTCTTTTTCTCTGAATAGAGACAATAAAAAAATATCCTGAATATTCAGGATATTTTTTTACCCGATTTTCTCTAATTTTTCTTCTAATTTTTTGAGTTTTTCTTTTGCTTCTGCTTTTTTCTCCATTTCAGCTCTTACGAGGGCTGGAGGAGCATTTCTTACAAAACTATCGTTGAGAAGTTTTCTATCAAGTAATCAAATATATTCTTTTGTATCATCAATTTGAATTTTGAGTCTTTCTATTTCACCTTCCATGTCTTTTGCATTTGAATTATCAACAAATATTTCAATACCAGATTTGGTAACAGCATAGGCAAAATTATCTGAACTGGCTTTAGTGACTAATTGAGTATTTTCTGATTTCACAATTCAAGAGATAATGTTTATATTTTCAGGAGAAAATAATTCAAGTTTCGCTTTTTTTACTTTTAACTCAACTTGTATCGGAGTCGATGGCATGATATTATTTTCAGCTCTGAGATTTCTTATCTCTCTGATAACTTCAATGAGAATTTGTTTATCTTTTTCGATTTCTTTATCTCATGGAAGTGCTACTTTTGAGTAATGAGTTTCAATTAATTTTCCTTCAAATCCGATTTTATTCCATAATTCTTCTGTAACAAAAGGGATGTATGGATGCCAAAGTTTTAAAATATTATTAATCGCATAGATGATAACATCATTTCCAAATTTTGAAGTTTCACGAGTTATTTTAAATTCTTCGATATAATAATCACAAAAATCATTTTTGGTAAAATTTTGGAGTTCAATTCCTACTTCAGAAAAATTAAATTTTTCCATTCCTATGTTTACTTGATCAGAAATATGTCTGAGTCTTGAGAGAATCCATTTTTCATGAAACATAAGATTTTCATAATTTTCGAGAATTCTTTTTTCTAAAGTCTCGTAAGAATCAATAGTATATGTTGATTTTTCAAATAAATTTGTGTATACAAAACGAGTAGCATTCCATAATTTATTGATAAAAATCTTATTTTCCATTACATTATCTTCATCAAATTTGAGATCATTACCAGGAGTATTTCCAACACTTACTGTTAGTCTGAGAGCATCAGCTGAATATTTTTCAATCATATCAAGTGGGTCAATTCCATTTCCAAGAGACTTTGACATCTTTTTCCCGTGTTTATCTTTGATAAGACCATGAAAATATACTTTTTTAAATGGAGTTTGATTGGTAAATTCATATCAAAACAGAAGCATTCTAATCACCCAAAAAAAGATAATATCATGCCCAGTTTCAAGAACTTGAGCTGGATAAAATTTGTTAAATAAATCACTTTGAGTTTTTGCTTCAAAATCAAAATCAAGAACTGAAAATGGCCATAAACCAGAAGAAAACCAAGTATCAAGCACGTCTTCGTCTCTGGTATATTCTCCTGTAAGTGATAAATCTTCTTTACTTACTACCATTTCTCAAGTTTCTTTGTGATAGTAAGCTGGAATTCTATGTCCCCACCAAAGTTGTCTTGAAATACACCAATCTCTTAAGTTATAAATCCAATCTTCAAATATTTTATTAAATCTTTCTGGAATGATTTCAAATTCCTTTTTTTTGTATCAAGTAATTACTTTTTGAGCCATTTCTTCTACTTTTACAAACCATTGAGTAGATATAATAGTTTCAATTTTAGAACCACTTCTTTCACAATATCCGACTTTATGAGTATAATTTTCTACTTTTACGAGATTTCCTTTTGCTCTGAGGAGTTCTACTATATTTTCTCTAGCAGTTTGGTGGTCTTGTCAGGCGAAAATTCAAGCTTTTGAAGTCATATTTCCATCTTTTCCAACTACGATATTATCAAGAGGGAGAGAGTGTCTTTTGGCTACTTCAAAATCATTTGGGTCATGAGCTGGAGTGATTTTTACTGCACCAGTACCAAATTCCATATCGACCATTTCATCTCCAATCAGAGGAATTTCTCTATTGAGTATTGGGAGAATAAGTTTTTTTCATCATTTTAAAAGAGCTTTATATCTTTTATCTTTTGGATGAACGGCAACTGCTTCATCTCAGAGGAGTGTTTCTGGACGAGTCGTAGCTACTACTACTTCATTGTCGCTTCCTGATACAAAATAGGTGATATGATAGAGTTTCCCAACTTCTTCTTTATAGACAACTTCTTGGTCAGAAATAACGGTATTGAGTCAAGGAGAATAGTTTACCATGTATTCACCTTTATAAATCATTCATTTATTGTATAAATCAACAAAAGCATCTGTTACTGTTTTTGATAATCCTGAGTCAAGAGTAAATCTTTCTTTTGACCAGTCAGCAGAAGCTCATACTTGTCTCATTTGATTGGTAATAGTATTCCCGTATTTATTTTTCCATTCCCAGACTTTTTCAAGAAACGCTTCTCTTCCAAGGGATTGTCTGGTGATACCACTTTCTGCGAGCATTTTTTCTACTCTTGCTTGGGTGGCAATTCCGGCATGATCAGTTCCTGGTACCCAGAGAGTTTCATCTCCTATCATACGGTGATATCTGACCATAATATCCTCTAAAGTAAGGGTTAAGGCATGTCAAAGATGCAATACTCAAGTGACGTTTGGAGGAGGAATAGGGATATAAAATGTTTTTCCACTAGAGGAAGGTTTTGGACTAAAGCAGTTTTCTGCTTCCCACATTTTATAAATCTCACGTTCAAAGATTTCTGGTTCATATTTTTTAGAAAATGTTGTCATTTTTAAAAAATTAAAAAATAAAAAGAGAAAAAAGTAAATTTTTCTCTTGCATTATATAAAATAGCGATAAGTATGCAAATTTATGTTTGAGATTTTTCTTTGCAATAATATTACAAATCCCATAACCTCCAGCAGAAAGATGTTGCGCATTTTTTAGAACTTTACTTAGTCATGATTTTTGAATTTTTTCCTTTGCTTGCGGATATATGATGTAAGACATATGATAAAAAATTATTTTTAAGAAATAAATATAGTTATGAAAACATTTTTGTCAATTTGAAGATGAAAAATCAAATATTTTATTTGAAAATTTAGGAAAAATCATATAATCATCACATATTTTAAAAATTACAAAAGATATTATGCCAAAAGAGACGTTTTTTATAACTACTCCGATATATTATACCAACTGAGTTCCGCATATTTGACACGCTTATAGTTCTATCATTTGTGATACTTTAGCGAGATATCAAAAAATAAATGGGAAAAAAGTGAAATTTTCCACTTGAGTAGATGAAAATAGTCAAAAAGCTGTTTTAAAAGCCACTGAAATGAACATGGAGATTATGCCATATCTTGATATGATGGCTGAAAAACATAAAGCTGTTTGGGATGGACTCAATATAAAATACACTGATTTTATCAGAACCACTGAAGAAAGACATCATAAGCTGGTGAGAGAAGTACTCCAAAAATGTTATGATAACGGAGATATTTATCAGGCAGAATATGAATGAATGTATTGTGTTGGATGTGAAGCATTTAAAAAAGATGAAGATTTAGTTTGCCTCAATAAAACAACCAAAGAAACTTTCCCATTTTCGTCAAAAGTAAAAATGAGTGAAAATATTCTCAAAGTTTGTCCAGATCATTTGACTGAGCCTCAAAAAATCAAAGAAAAAAATTGGTTTTTTAGACTTTCAAAATATGAAAATTTTTTAAAAGATTTTTATCATTCACCAGAGTGAAAAAACTTTGTAATTCCAGATAATAGATTTAATGAAGTAAAAGCTTTTGTAGGGAGATGACTCGAAGATTTTTCTATCTCAAGAGAAACCAATACATTTGGTATAAAATTACCTTTTGATGAAACTCAAGTGACTTATGTTTGGTTTGACGCTTTGTTTAACTATGTAACGGTTTGTAAATATCCTGATAATGGAGGAAATGATGAAGCTTTTTGGCCAGCTGATATACACGTAGTAGCAAAAGATATTATCAGATTTCATGCGATTTACTGGCCAGCCATGCTGAAAAGTGCTGGGTATCCTATGCCAAAAAATATTTTAACAACAGGATATTTTACCGTTGATGGACAAAAGATTTCAAAATCACTATGAAATGTTATTGATCCCGTTGAATTTTCAGCAAAATATTCAAAAGATTTACTCACTCTCTATATGTTATCAAGTATAAATATCGGGCAAGACGGAGACTTTGATCAAAAACAAGCAATTTTGATGTACAATGCAAAATTGGCAAATAATTTAGGAAATTTAGTGAATAGGGTAGTGGTATTGGCTTTGAAGTTGGATTGAGTTTTAGAAAACAATAAATTAAGAAGATATAGTGGTGTTTCTATGGAATGAGATACTTGAATATATGATAATAAATATTTTTCATTTGATTCTGATAATATTTTTGAAAAAATAGATAAACTAAAAAATGAAATAAATGAAGATTTTGAAAGATTTAATTTAAAGGGGATTTTAGATGATAGTTTTAAATTTCTTGATAAATTAAATGATTTTACAACTCAAAAAGAACCTTGGCAAATGATAAAAGATGAAACAAAACTCGAAGAAACAAAAGAAGTTCTTTATACTATTGCTGAATGACTCAGACAAGTTGGACTCGCTTTATATCCATTTTTTCCAGAAAAAATGTCAGAAATGTTTGTAAAACTTTGACTTGAAGATTATACTCAAAACTTAGAAGCAGGAGAACTTCAAAAATTAATTGCTAAAAATGAAACTTTTGTTATAAAAGAAAAAGGAGACCCTTTATTTTTGAGAATTGATATATAATTATGGAAAAAGTACATCCAAATGCTTCTGAAACATATGAATATTCTTCACTCTTTCATGACATGAGAAGTCTGGATGGAGGAAAAAATAATTTATTTCTATTTTTTCAAGAATTATGTGTAAAAATTTGAATATGATCTCGAAAAGCACAGACTAATAATTTTCTTTTTCAGCAAACTCTCTGTTATTGTAATGCATGAGAAAATTTAGAAAAATTTTTATGTGGAATGTGATATGAAATGATAGAAATATTTTGGAAACTAGATGAATGTAAAAAATATTTTTTAACTCATAAAGATATATACTTTTGAGTAAAAAAATGAGAAATACATATAGGTATTTTATATGACAATTTGACACCAGTGTGAATTATTCTTGCAAAACAATTGCAATCAGAACAGTACATACGATGAGAATTAGATTTTTTAACAAAAAAAATAGCATCAATAATTAATTTTAATATATAACTATTTATTTATGAAAGTAAGAATTAAAACATCAGATGGTCAACCAGTTTCTTATGAAACAGCAGGTGCTTGTGCATTTGATTTTAAATGTATAGAAACGGTTGTTTTTGAGCCAGGGGAATTTAAACTAGTAGAAACATGATTAGTAGTTGAAGTTCCAGCTTGATATTTATTGCAAACACAACCGAGAAGTTCTACTTTTAAAAAACATTGACTTATGCAAGTGAATTCTGTAGGTATCATTGATCAAGATTATTGTTGAGATAATGATACAATAAAATTTCCATATATAAATATGTCGAAAGAAACTCAAACTTTAGAAGCAGGAACGAGAATAGGGCAATGAGTTTTTGTGAAAATAGAAAAAGCAGATTTTGAGCTGGTAGAAACAATGGGAAATGCTGATAGAGGATGATTTGGAACTACGGGAATAAAATAACTTTATTAATCAATATGAAAATTACTATTAAAAATAATCAAGGAAATATTATAAAAACTATTGATGCAGAAGTTTGAAAAACTCTGTTACATCAATTAACAAATGCATGAATTGAAATGCAATCTGCTTGTAATTTTGGAATTTGTGCAGCATGTATGTGTCAAATAGAAGCATGAGAAGAATTTCTTGATAAATCTTTTCGTCATGAACCATGATTTCCTCTTTGAGATGATGAAATTATGACTTGTATTTGATGAATAAAAAAAGAAATGCAAGATGATAATACAGAAATTATTTTAAAAACTATTTATTAAATATGATTACTATTTTTACAAAAGATTATTGTCCATATTGTATTTTAGCAAAAGAATTATTGTGAGCTTTAGGATATCAATATAATGAAGTTGATTTAAGCGATAATCATGAAAAACTTATGGAGTTAGTACAAATTTCAGCCATGAGAACACTTCCGCAAATTTTTGTATGAGATATAAAAAGAGAAAATCTTTTAGGATGATATAGTGATATAAAAAAATTAAATGATGAGTGAATTTTAGAAGAAAAACTTTGAAATAATTAATAAACTAAACTTATGAATTTATATATTCACATTGGAACAAATTGAGAATATTTTGACCTTTTAAATGAGTGATTTCTTCTTTCTACTGGAAAAACAGATAGAGAAATTGCGTCTTTCTTTATGGAGAATTTTCCTTGAGAACTTTCAGAAACTATCTCTCCACAATATGAGGTAAATTTTATGGCAATTAGAGAATTAAAAAGAAAATTTTGACCTGATGTGTTCAATAAAATTGATGGAATTTATTATGGAAGTGATAACTGTGAATATTTGGCTCCATATAAAAATGAAGTACAAATAGCTATCGAAAAATTTAAAGAATTTGATAAAAAATACCCACCTCATAAAGTGAGAACTTTTACTCTAGTTACTCCATATGTTGGGAATAAAATGTTAGAAAAATTAGAAGAAAGTTTATCATACTTAAATCAATTAAATATAAAAAATCCTATTGAAATAGTCGTAAATGATTTTTGAGTTTTGAGACTTTTAACTACAAAATATACCAACTTAAAAATTTCATTTTGAAGAGTTATTCATAAAATATTAAAAACACCACTTATTGATACGTATGGTTATGAAGTGCATCCGGCATGAGAACTTATAAAAAATAAATCATCTACTGATATTGAAAAAATGAAACAAGATATCATAAAATGGCAATTAAAATTTTATGCATCTACCGAAATAAATCTTCTAGAATATCAAAAATTTTTACAAAAACATAAGATTGAAAGAGTCGCGCTTGATTATATGGAAAAAAGGGAAGAATTATATAAAAATCAAAACGATATCTGAATAGATCTTTATTATCCTTGGGCTCTTGTTTTTACCGGAAGGCTTTGTGATACATCATCTATTGAAAACCCAGCAAGATGATACTATGCAACTGATGATATTTGTCCAAGAACTTGTAATAGATTCGATGTAAGTTATAAAATAAAAACAGTATGATATAACTTAATACAAAGAGGAAATGCAGCATATAGAAGTGAATTGAATCTTGATTACCTTGATGAGACATTTTTAAAGAATACAAACAATAGAATTATTTTTGCACCTTTTATCACTGTATAAAAAAAAGAAAAACTATAAGTTTTTCTTTTTTTATTTTCATTTCCATTCTTCTTCAGTATAGAGTAATTTGAGTTGTTTCAAGAGTTCTCATCCAGTATCAGGAATGACTACTTGAGTATTTTTTATTAAAATTTCTTTATTATTTATAAGAGTATCTAAAACTTTTTTATTATAGTTATTGAGAGTAGTATAATAATCTATAAACTTATTTACAAATACAATATAGGTAAGAGCATTTGTATTTTCTTTTTTTATTTCTAAAAAATGGTCTATATTTTTAATAGTTTGTGTATTATTAAAATTTCAAAAATCAGATCAAATTTTTGTTTTGAGTGAATCAATTTCTTTATTTGAATTTTCATATGCTTTGAGTAATTCTATTTTTTGAGAATTGAGTTTATTCATATTTTCACTCGCAGCTTTATATCTATATTCTAATTGAGCTATAAATGAATTTAAGGCAAATTCTCTATCATTTGAACTTGATAATAATGCTTTTATATCTGTTTTTAAAATATTAAAGTATTCATTTAAAAATACCATATTAGCAGTTATAAGTGCATCTTTTGCAATATTTTGATTTCATAAAATATATCAAACTTCAATGACATCTTTGTAAGCATTTACAGGAGTTTCTTTTGTTTGTTTATATCTTGTTCAAATATTTGTTGCTATAGCAACTCAAACATTTCCAATTATTTCAATATCTTTTGAAGTGAATTTTTCTTTATTTGAATTAGTTGATTTATTTGGTGATTCAGAGGCATTGAGAAAATATCAGAAATAATTAATGAGCACAAAAAATATTCCTGTTAATACAATGATTTTTACAAAAACTTGAAAAAAATTTCCTTTCATATATTTGCTAGTAAAAAATATTTTCTTATTTATACATTTTTTTATAGTTTTTTCAAGTTTTTATTTGACAAATATGAAATAAAATACTACAATATTTCTGTACATTTATTTTCTTAACTTAATTTTGATGATACTACAATAATTAAAATTTTTACTTTAATACTATAAATTATTTTATTATTACTTAATTTTAATATATGAAAAAAATATTATGAATCATAAGTGTTGCTATAGCTCTCTTATGAATACAATCAAGTTATGCATCTAGTATATCACAATCAGAACTTGATAAACAAATTAAAGAATGAAACATACTTTCTGACGCATATTCTACACAACTAGAATGTACGAATTTGAAAGATAAATATAATCAAGAATTTTCTAATTATAAAAGAAGTGAATGTTTCTTAAATGCAAGTAAATATTATTACTTTATATGTCCTTCATCTTCTGCTTGTAGTGTAAATCTTGTTACTGCAACTCAAACAGTTGCTGCTACATCAAATGAAAATGTTCCAAATAAAGAAAAATTGGATGTATTTTTAGCAAAAGTAGCTTCAATGAGAAAAGAACTCAATGATGATACTAAATATAAAACGATTTTATCACAAGTGAAATGACAACTTCAAACTTTATGAACAAAATATTCATCAAATACAATTATTTCACAAATGCTTACATATTTACATTCTTGAGTAGATAAAATACAAACAGATTTAGTAAATACTTCTGATGTAGATGATTTCTTATGTGAATTACTCGGGAATTGTAATGTGAAAAAAATAGAATGTCCGGTTATGGATCCTCCTCTTTGTCAATATGGAAGCCCAATATCAAAAGGAACATATAAAAATGCTGATGGATGTGAATTTACTAGATATGAATGTCCAACTGCACCAACTCCAAATAACTGTCCTCAAATAGCTGCACCTTTTTGTCAATATGGAAGCCCAATATCAAAAGGAACATATAAAAATGCTGATGGATGTGAATTTATTAACTATGAATGTCCTGCTAGTACTACTTCATCTAGTAGTTCTTCATCAACTTCATCATGAGGAGGAACTACGAGTTCTTCGTCTAGTAGTTCATGATGAGCTACTTCATCATCAAGCAGTAGTTCATCATCATGAGGATGAACAGTAAAAGATTACTCAAGTTATCCATCAGGAAGTTGGGAACCACAAGCTGAAATGAATGTAAGATATGGATGTACGGGAACTGTACCTACATATGCTCAGGTATGATCTATACAATATGTTTGATATCAAGCTGATGCTCCAGGAAAAAATAAAGTATGGAGATCTCTCTATTCACTTTCTGAAGCAGATAAAAGTTCTGATGCTTGGAAGAGTTGTACTTGGTATTGTGATATGTCAAATGCATGGAATGGAAATCGTTGTGTAAGTGTTGGTAATATACGTTTTTCTACTACCCAAGTAAAAATTTGAGAAACTATATCTGGAACAGTTACTACAGCATGACATACTGATAGTTATTATACATGTATGGAAACTCCAGCACTTCCTAATAATTGTGCGAGTGGGGCTAATTTTACACAACTTTCTAAAAATCCAGATTGGAAATTAAATGGAACTACATTTACTCTTACAAATTATCCAATTACTTCTGCATTTCAAACAGGACAATATACTTGATATGTAGCAGTAGCTGAAAATGGGGTTGTAAAAGATCCACATAGAACGGCAAGAAGACATAGTTTTAATGTTGTTCCTGGAGATACAGGTTCTTCTACTCCTACAGTAACACCAGCAACTATTTCATTTTCTATATCTTGAGATATATTAAGAGGAGAAGTATATTCATCAGATCCTTCAAATACTTGGGCTTGTATGGATGCTCCTTGAAGCAATACTTGTTCAGATAGATCAACTTGGACAAAAATGCCTGCACCAGGATGGGTACAAACAAGTTTTGGATTTGCCCTTTCAAATTTAAATGTTGCTTGATCTGCAAGATGAAAATATACTTGATATATTGTAATCGATAAAAATGGAAGTATCTGACCACGTGGAAGTTCTTCATTTACATATTAGTAAAAAAGAATAGACGATAAAAAGTCTATTCTTTTTTTATTATCTATTTTGTAATTTTTATTTTTTGTTTATAATAGGGAGGTTATTTTTAAATACCAAACTATATGTTTAAACTCGTATCAAAATATGCTCCAACTGGAGACCAACCAAAAGCAATTCATAGCATTGTAAATTATATAAATAAATGAAATAAACATCAAACCCTTTGGTGAGTAACTGGAAGTGGAAAAACATTTGTGATGGCAAATATTATAGAAAAAATAAATAAGCCGACTCTTATTATTGCTCATAATAAAACACTTGCGGCTCAACTTGCTTTAGAATTTAAAGAATTTTTCCCAGATAATGCGGTTCATTATTTTGTTTCGTATTATGATTATTATCAACCGGAAGCATATGTAGGGAAAACTGATACTTATATAGAAAAAGAAGCAACCATCAATGAAGAAATTGATAGACTTCGTCATGCTGCAACACAAGATCTTATATCGAGAAAAGATGTTATTATTGTCGCGTCAGTTTCTTGTATTTATGGTGTGTGAGATATTAAAGCTTATGAAGACAGTATTTTTCAACTCAGAGTTGGAGAAGAGTATGCATTTGATGATTTGATGAAAAAATTGATTTTACTTCAGTATAAAAGAGCAGGGGAAGATTTTAAACCAGGGACATTTCAGGTAATGGGAGATTTGCTGGAAATATTTCCTTCGAGTCAAGAAACGGTATATAGTTTGGAATTTTGGGGAAATGAAATTGCTAGAATTACCAGAAGAAATTATCTTACCGGAGAAATTTATGAAGTATTGAATGAAATCGAAATCTTTCCTGCTAAACATACGGTAACTACTAAAGATACGATCAATAAAATTATTCCACAAATTCAAGAAGAATTAAAAGAAAGATTGGAGTTTTTTCATGCAACTTGAGAAGTAGTAAAACATGAAAGACTCAAAACAAAAGTAGAATATGATATCGAAATGATGCAAGAAGTTTGATATGTAAACGGAATTGAGAACTATTCAAGATATTTAGATGGAAGAAAACCCTGAGAACCTCCAGCAACACTCATAGATTACTTCGGAGATGATTTTTTATGTTTTGTGGATGAATCACATATGACTATTAGTCAAATTGGGGGAATGTATGCCTGAGATAGAGCCAGAAAAGAAAATCTCGTACAAGCATGATTTAGATTACCCTCAGCGCTTGACAATAGACCACTCAGGTTTGAAGAATTTGAGTGAAAAATGAAAAATATGGTTTTGGTTTCGGCAACTCCTGGGCAGTATGATATAGAAAAATCTTCATCAAAGCCACAACATTTTTTTGATTTCAATCCTATCGTAGACGGAGATTGGGTTGATAGTGATGAAGATAGAATAGTTCCACTGGTTATCAGACCAACAGGGCTATTAGATCCTATTATAGAGCTCAGAAGTATGAATTTTATGGTGGATGATGTGATGAAAAATATTAAAAAAATTGTTGATGCGGGTGAAAAAATGCTTATTACAACGCTTACCAAAAGATCAAGTGAGGAGTTGACTGATTATTTACTCGAAAATGGAGTAAAAGTAAAATATCTTCATTCAGAAATTGAAACATTAGAAAGAATTGATATTTTAAAAGATTTAAGAACAGGAAAAATCGATCTCATTGTTTGAGTAAATTTACTCAGAGAATGACTTGACCTTCCAGAAGTTACAAAAATTGCTATTCTTGATGCAGATAAACAAGGGTTTTTAAGAAGTTCTTCGGCACTCATACAGATTATTGGAAGAGCCGCAAGAAATGCTCAATGAAGGGTTTATATGTATAGCGAAGAACTCAAATATATAGAACTAAAAGAGGAAAATGGGGGGAATGTACTCATCAATCAAAAAACGTGAGATATATATTATCAAGAAGAATATTTACTTGATGAAAATGGAAATAGAGTACCACTTTTTAGATTTGATAAATGAAAATTTTTAACTCAAGAATGAATTTTTATTTCAAATGCTATGAAAACTTCCATAAATTTAACCAATTATAGAAGAAAATTACAAAGAGAATATAATGAAAAACACTGAATTACTCCAACTACCGTATTTTCTCAAATAAAAGATATTGGTATCAAAACGAGTAAAAAAGATTATTCTCTGGTATCAGAAAAAGATCTTGAAAA
Organism: Patescibacteria group bacterium UBA7396; assembly: GCA_002470645.1. GTDB lineage: Bacteria > Patescibacteriota > Gracilibacteria > BD1-5 > UBA6164 > UBA7396. The sequence goes on along the minus strand of DKNE01000027.1, from coordinate 1,489 downwards.
AGAACTCAAAAAACTCGAATTTGAGATGGGAATAGCCGCAGCAAATATGGAGTATGAATTTGCAGCAGAACTCAGAGACCAAATTATTGAGCTTAAAAGATGATTAAAAAAATAAAGATGAATTCATCTTTATTTTTTTGAGAAAAAAACTTGGTTTTTCTTAGAATTTTTCTATAATTTTTCTATGTAATTTTTAACATATTTTCTATGCATAAATCTATCAAATTGGAACTCGATATGGGGGATGAATTATTTTCACAGCTAAAAACTTTAGAACAAGAAATACTTCTACAAGATGAAAAACTCTATAAAAAAACTTGAGCTTGAAATGTTTTTCTTGGTTGGTATGATGTTGAAAATATCCTTTCACAAGAGGAACTTCAAAAAATCAAAGCTACTGCGGAATATTTTCAGAGATTTGAAAAAGTGATAGTTATTGGTATCGGAGGTTCTTATCTTTGAGCAAAAGCACTTTTAGAAGCATTAAAACCAAATTTTTGAGATGAAAAAATTATCTTTGCATGATTTCAACTCGATAGTTCTTATTTGAAAGATTTGCTAAAATATTTAGCAAAGAAAGATTATGGGATAGTTGTGATTTCAAAATCTGGAACGACATTAGAACCAGCTTTGACTTTTAGAATGTTACTTCAAGATTTATATTCAAAGTATTCTAAACAAGAAGTTTCTAAAAGAGTGGTAGCAATTACTGATAAAAATAAGTGAATTTTAAAAGATTTAGCAACCAAAAATGGATTTGAAACATTTGTTATTCCGGATGATGTTTGATGAAGATATTCGGTATTTACTCCTGTATGACTCCTTCCCATTGCTATCGCGTGATATGATATAGAAAAAATGCTTTTATGAGCGAAAGATATGCAACAACATATTGATGAAAATAAAGATATTTTTAAAAATCCAGCCTATTTATACGCGGGAGTAAGAAATATTTTATTAAATAATGAAAAAAATATAGAAATACTCGCAACTTTTGAGAAAAAACTTTCTTTTCTATCTGAATGGTGGAAACAACTTTTTGGTGAAAGTGAAGGGAAAGATGGAAAGTGAATTTTTCCTGCAAGTCTCAATTATTCAACTGATTTGCACTCAATGTGACAATTTGTTCAAGATGGAAGCAGAAACTTATTTGAAACTTTTTTAATAGTTGAAAATGAGAGTGTAAAACTAGAAATTCCTTTTTTAGAAAATGATGAAGATAATTTAAATTTTATTTCTGGAAAAACGCTAAAATTTATTAATCATTCAGCTCTTAATTGAACTATACAAGCACATAGAGAGTGATGAGTTCCAATTATAAAAATTATAATTCCTGAAATAAATGAATATTATTTAGGCCAACTTCTATATTTTTTTCAAAGAGCTTGTTGAGTCAGTGCATATCTCTTATGAGTAAATCCTTTTAATCAACCCGGGGTAGAATCTTATAAAAAATATATGATGGAATGTATAAAAAAGTAAAAAGACC
>DKNE01000033.1 GCA_002470645.1 Patescibacteria group bacterium UBA7396 | reverse complement strand
CGAGTGCTAATAGAGCTTTTGGTACCAGTCCAGCTAATGGTACTACTTCTGCTCAATTTACTTATTCTTGTAATGCTTGAGTTATTTCTCTCACTTCTACTGCTAATAATGCGGGGGCTTGTAATACTAGTGGATATACTTTTAATAATAATTATTCAAGTCCGGTTTGTACTTCTCCATGTAAATGGCAATATCATTCTGTAGTTGGTCCAGTATGAACGGTTACTCCAAATCCTAATACCACTCAATGTACTTATGCTAATAATTGAACTATTGCTTGGGAAGCACCTCCTAGAAATCAAAAAGTAGCAACATGTACCTGTAATTAAAAATAAAAAAACTTAAAGAATTTCTTTAAGTTTTTTTATTTCCCAAAAAATTATTTGACAAATATATAATAAAAAATAGTATTACCTTGTAATACAAAGTAATATTAAAATATATGGAAAAAATCTCAACACAAATGAGAAAGGGAATTTTGGAATATATTATTCTTTGAATTATCTCAAAATGAGATATTTACTGAGGAGAAATTATTCAAAAATTGAAACAATGAGACTTAATAGTCGCCGAATGAACCATTTATCCACTTCTTTCTCGTTTAAAAACTGATAATCTTATTAATTATTATTGGGTAGAATCTGATTCATGACATCCAAGAAAGTATTATACTTTGACTAGTGAAGGAAGGGATATGCTTATAATAATGGAAAAAAACTGGATAGATATAAAAAACTCTATTGCCAAAATATTAGACAAATAATTTTAACTTTTAAAACATCACTATGGATAAATTTAAAGAATATAAACTCAATATTTGAGAAAAAGAAAAAAATATTGTAACTGAATACTTACAAAAAATTCAAAATTATATTTTAGAAAATAATATTGACTCAGAATTATATCACGATATTGAGGAAATGGTATTTGAAAAACTTTCTCTTGAATCTGAATTTGATCAATTAAAAATTAATAAAATTTTAAAAGAAGTTTGAGAACCAGAAGTTATATTTTCTGATTATGTAGAAAGTAAAAAAACTCAACCAAAAAAGGAAAAATCAATCCAATCACAAGAATTATTTTATGAAAAACTTATTGAATCTCAATGGGAAAGAGATAATAATGGAGCTATTTTTCTTGGTATTTCTTGAGTATTAGCACAAAAAATAGGAATTCCTGTTTGGATGATAAGAGTGATACTTGTATTATTTGTTTTTGTATTTGGAATGAGTGCATGGCTATATTTACTTGCTTGATTGATTCTTCCAGTAAAATGAACTTCATATGAAAAACTTTCTGTTTTATGATATTTCCAAAAACAAATTTATTTAGAAGTAAAAGATTTTATTTATAATACTCATAATACGATTATATATTTAATAAAGTTTATTTTTGTAAAAAGTTTTAAAATGATTTGATTTATTATAAAATTTATTCGTGATAATATTTTCCCAATTATTAGGTTTGTATTTTTTTGAATTTTAAGTTTTTGTTTTGCATCAGTGTTATTTGTTCTTTTAATAATGGGAGCATTTTATTTTTCAGGATTTAGTATTTGAAATATGGAATTTTTCTCTGTATTACCAGGATATTTTTTATGGGGAGTTATATTTTGAATTATTTCAGCTACTATACTAACTTTTTGAACTTTTTTATATGCAATAAAGAAAAAAACTCTCAATGGATACTTTTTTGCTTGAGCAGGAATTTCATTTCTTATAGCATTATTTTTAGGAGTTTCAACAGGATTTAATTTGGCAGAAAAATATTTTGGAAGAGTAGAATTTAGTCAAGAAGCAAGTATTGATATGAGTAATATAAAAGAAGAAAAAATTCAATTTGATATTTCAAATATTATGTTTGATAATGTTTTATGAGAATTAGGAAGAATTTCTTGAGTAAAAATTGAATCTTCAACATGAAGTATCTTAAGTGCAAAAGTTGTAAGGAGAGTCTATGGAACTGAGCAAATTTCAAATGCTATTCAAGCAGGATTAAGTGATATCGTTTTGAAACAAGAAGGGAATAGAATTATTTTAACAACACAAAATAATAAAATATTTAAAAATAAAGTTCCTTTTTCCATTTTTGAGAATGAGTTAGTACTTTCTGTTCCACAAAATAAAAAATATTTTATTGATGGAGAATATTATTATTTTACAAATGTACATCTGGCTGAAAAATATGGTGATTACCAAAGATATATTTCTTCAAATTGTCGTTTTAGAGAAATTTATTATTCACAAGAAGAACAATGATTTGTTTGTGATGCTAATGAATACGAAATAAATGATGCAAAAACACAATTTTTACAACAAGAATTAATTGAAAAATTTGAAAATATTTCTACATTATTACATGAAAATCAATATAAAAGAGAATATTATAATGATTATGGAATGAGAAGTGATTGGAATTTTCAAAATATTTATCTTCTTGATGATAAAACACTTTCAATTACATTTTGAGATATGAGTTTAGAAGTAGATGCGCACGTAAATTTTGAAAATACTGCTTCATGAGTTGTGTTCTCAAATTTTGATATAAAAGATGTTGATGTTGATTATGCATTTAAACCAAAATACTACAAAGATATTTCATCAATACAAAAATTTATACCAGAAGAAGAGGATGAAGATTTTTCTAAAGACTAAGAAAAAGCAAATGAAAAGCAAAAATATTGCTATATAAAAGATAGCAATAAAAAGTCAATAAAAATATTTTTGACAATCAATAATATTTTTATAAAATTCCACTGCTTTAAAAAATAACTAAAAAATTATGAAAAAAATTTGAGCTTTAGCTATATTACCAATCATTGCTCTTACCTCTTGTGGGAAAGAAGAAGTAACTCCAGCTGAAAATACTCCAGTTGAAAATAATACTTCTGAAGTACAAGATACAAATACTGAAGTACAAGATACAAATACTGAAACTTTAGACCAAAATATTTCTTCTGTTGAAACAGATACTAATACTCAAGATACAGAAAGATTATTTGCGTTTACTTATGAAAAAGATGGATATGTAATACCGGTAAGTGGAAAATTTCTTTTAGAAAATGGAAAAATTACTGGAATTATAGTTGATGGAGCTGATGTTGAAAATGGGAAAGCACCTATTGATTCATTTGCAAGAAATGTATGAGCACAAATTATTGGAAAAGAATTAACAGGATTACAAGTAGATACTGTTTCAGGAGCAAGCTATGTTACTGTTGGATTTAATAACTTTTTATCTAGCTTATAATTTGAATGATAATGCAAAATAACTATACTAAAAAAGTATAGTTATTTTTTACTTTATATGATATTTTATGAAAAAATTTGAATTTACTTTTAAAGCTCTTGGGACTATTTGTAATATTGTAGTAATATGAGAAAATAAAAATGGTTTGAATCTATTGATAAATCAGTGTTATAAAAAAATAATTACTTTTGAAAATGAATTTTCTCGTTTTAAAAATGATTCAGCACTTTCCATATTAAATCAAAAAAAAGAAATGGAAGTGAGTGATGAGTTTCTTTCACTTATTGATAAATGTCGTTTTATCTATACGACTACTTCAGGGTATTTTAACCCATTAATTGATGTAAGAACTATTTGATATTCGCATAGTTTTGATACTCAAATATTTGAAAAACAAGATATTTGAGAAAATCTTATTTTTACAAATATAAAAAATTATGGAAATTTGATAAAATTAGAATCTAATATGAATATTGATTTTTGAAGTATTGCAAAGTGATATTTATCAGAAAAAATTTCCCAATTTTTATCAGAAAAATGATGGAAAAATAATTTTGTAAATTTATGATGAGATATATATGTGAGTTGATATAATTTAGAATGAGAGAAATGGAAAATTTCTATTGAATCTCCATTTTGAGAAAATACGCCAGTATATATTTGTGAACTTACTAATTCCAGTATATCTACTTCAGGAAGTTATTTAAGAAAATGGGAAATTGATGGGAAAAAATATCATCATTTAAGAAATCCTTTTTCAAATGAAACTGAAAAAGAACTTGTTTCAGTAAGTATTATTCATCCATATTGATATATGACAGATGCTCTTGCAACAGCATGTTTTGCTATGTGAAAACAAAAAGCGATTGATTTTTGTGAAAAAAATGCTATCACATATTTACTTATTTTAAAAAATTGAGAAATTATTCAGAATATAAAATAGAATTTTCAAGCAAAAAACTTGCATCAAAACAAATATATATTACAATAATATACGTTAAGTTTTAACACTCTTTATTTATTAATTTTTTTTTATGATTATTGCAAAAAAAATAATAGCTTGAGCACTTGCAACTAGCTTTTTATTTACACAGTTTTCTTTTTCTTATGCAAATAATGAAACAATTACGTCTGAAGAAAAAATAAAAGTAGAATCAGAAATTTTGAAGCTACAATGACAATTATTAAATAATTCTCAAAATTTTTTTGAAAAATTAACATCAGATTTTAAAAAATTAACCCATTATGAAGAATCAGGAAATTCAAAAATTGAATTTGAAATTGATCAATCAATGTTTTGAAAATGATTTGCTACTCTTGATATGAAAAATTATGCTATTAAAAACGCACTTCTTGATAGTGATATTTCTTGAGATGTCTCGTTAAAAACAAGATTTCAACCTACTTATGGAACAGGAATTGAGCTTGATCTTTCAACTCTATTATCAATGGTTTCAAAAGATGGAGATATGTATGCGTTATTAAAAGATTTTAATTTTGAAGTAAATGATGATAATGTAAAACAAATTTTAGAAAAGCTCAAAGAACAATTTAAAGATAATAAATATTTAAAATTACCTTCTGACCCAAATTCTCAAGTATTTTATCAATATATAAATAATTTCCGTTGAGATACTTTTTTTCTTGAAGCTCAAAAAATACTTTCTATGCCACTTTTTCAAGCATATCAAAAATCAGGAGATAAATATTTACTTGTTCCTACAAAATTTGCTTGTGATACATATTTTGAATTAGATAAAAAATTAAATTTTTATAATTCATGGTATACTCCAAAAACTTGTTCTCAGACTGTTTATAAATCATTTATTAAAGAATTTTTATCAATGGGACAAATTTATCTTATTTTATGAGAAGATAATAATACATTTTGATATGAAGCAAAAAATGACGGAACACAAATAAGTTTTACTATCAACTATAATTCTGAAAATATTTTAGCACTTGATTTTGATATTACTCCAGATCAAACAAAATTTAAGAATGAAGGATTTCATTATTCTTATGTAAAATGAGAAAGTATAACATCAACATTTAATGCTGAAAATGGGAGATATATTTGAATATTAGATGCAAAATTAGATACAGATAACCATTTAATATCTCTTGATTCAAAGGTAAATTTTGCAAATGATTTTGTATGAAATTTTTCGATTATAAATAAAAAGATTTCTTGATTTTATACAATGAAAGAAAGATGATATGATTATGAATCACAAGATTGGGATTATATTTTAAAAAATATTTATGGAGTAAGTATTTCATGAAAACTTAATAATGATAAT
>DKNE01000016.1 GCA_002470645.1 Patescibacteria group bacterium UBA7396 | reverse complement strand
ATGGGGTTTTATTATTTTTATTATTCAAAAAAACTATCAATTAGTTTTCTATAAGTAATTCTTTGCTTTAGTTCTTCGTAATATTTTGTTCCTGGAGTATAGAGTTCCTTTAGTCTTGAGATAACATCTTCGCTTCCAAATCTTGCTATAATTTTCTCTATTTCTTTTGTAATTTCATCATCGCTTACTTCAATTTTTTCTAACTCTCAAAGTTTATGAAGGATAAGTTCTGCTTGTAATCTTCTTATTGCTACAGGTTTTATATTATTTTCAATATACGCTTCTTCACTGAGTCCAAGAGATTCAATATAGTCTAATACTTTTGCTCCTGATTGAATAATATTATTTTTAATTTCTTCGTATACTTTAGAAATTTGATTTTTTAATAAATTTTCACCAAAATCTATTTTAGAATATTTTAATAATTCTTCAATAAGAGCATTCTCATCTTGTAACCTTGCATTTGTTTCTTTTGTTTCAGTAAGTTCTTCTTTAATAATAGCCTTAAATCATGCAAAATCTAACTCTTTTCCTCTAAGATCTTTAATAAATTCAGGAGTAAATTCAGGAATAATAGAAGCCTCAATACTTCAAATTTCTACTTCAAATTTTGTTTTTTTCCCTTTAAAATCTTCATTATGATAATCTTTAGGAAATGTAATATCAAGTTCTACTTTTTCACCTGATTTTTTCCCTATAAGTCATTCTTCAAAACCAGGAACAAGTATATTACTTCCAAGTACAAGAGGATAATTTTCCATATTTGTATTTTCTAGTTTATTTCCTTTAGTATCATATCACTGAGTGGTGATATTTACTTTATCACCCATTTTTGTTTCATATTCTGATGATGTATTTTCAAAGCGAGTAAACTTTTTTTGAATTTCACTTAAAGCTTGTTCTACCTCTTCATCTTTTACTTCAAATTGAGTTTTAGGAAGTTTTACTTTTTTATATTTTGCATCTACTTCAATTTCTGGAAATACCTCAATATGCATAATTACAATAAGAGGATCTTGTGATTTTATTTCTTTTATTTCTCATTGTGCTATAGGAAGAATATTATTATCTTTCAGAGCTTGAGAATAAATTTTGTTTAATGCCTCATCTACCATAAAGGCAGAAATTCTTTCTTCTCAGTAGTTTTTTACAATTACTTCTTCAGGAATATTACTTCCTTTTCTAAATCATTTTATATCGACATTTTTTCTTAAGTCATTTAAAACTTTGTTTCTATATTTTGCAATATTTTCTTTGCTTTCTTCAATCGTTAATTCGATTATCGATTTATCTAATTTTTTTATGCTTGATTTCATAAATGTTCTAATTAAAATAAAATAAGTGGCAGAATTATATTGATTTTTTTAAAATTTACAAAAAAAAATGCTCTATACTTTTATTCCCATTGCATTTGTCTTTCGGAATTGTATAGAGCTTTTATGTTATATGTAATACCTATCTTTCCTAAGTGTTTTACAAGGATATTTGGGCGCCTTGCTTCAAACATATATCTGTTAACTGAATTAACATACATAGGTTAAAGAATTTTTATTATACTTTTTAATTATTTTTATTTTTGTTTTACGAGTTTGTTTTTATTTATCGGTATTACTACCATCAATAAGTATTACAAATATATTAAACCATAAAATACTATAAATGTCAAATTTTTTTATAAAAAAATAATATTTTCTTATCGGGAAAATATTATTTTTAGTATATTACACTAATAATTTCACATTTCATAGTCAAAATTTTGTGTATCTTGATTGAAAATATAGATAATACCATAATCTTTATATTGCTGAAAATCCGTAGGTAAGAAATCAATATATCAAGCCTCATAGAGTATTTTTGCATTTTGAGCATTTTTTCAAGTTTCTTTCAAGTAGAGTTGATTTCCTTGCTCAATATATGCTAAATTGAGTTCCCTAATAGCTTTATTAATATAATTGTTACAATTATCTCATAGCATAATTTGCTGTTCTAATTCTTCATCAAATATAAAATATTGCTTTCTTAAGTTTTCTATATCTTCAATGATTTCTCAAGAAAGAGGTATTCATTGTCAAAAAGTAGTATAACTCACTTTTTGAAGCTCTTGAGAAAATATATTACAAGTTTCACTACTTTCTTTTTGAGACGCTAGTGTAAGAAATGTCATAATAGATTTTTCTCTTTCTCATCACTTTCAGCTCATAATTGCTGCCATAATACGGGCTCAATCAAGAGCGTCATCATGGGCAGAGGCTATTTTATAATAATATGAAGATAAAAGAGGGTCTTTAAAATAAAAATAATATAAAAATCATTGTCAAAATGCTATGTTTGAACTTTTACAAGGGTTTTTATATTTTTCTTCAGACCAAATTTTTTCTAAATCATTTTCATTCTTGATGAGCTCTAATTTTTTTTGATTACAAAAATTTTTCATTCATTTTAATCATATTAGTTTTGCTTGATTTTTGTTTAATTCTTGCTCTTCAGAAGATAATTTTTCATACCTTTCATTGTAAGAGGGGAGCAATAATTGTCATATGATATATGGTTTTTCAAAAAAAGGATTTAATTCAGTGATGAGATCAAGAATAGTGAATAGATATTTTTTATATTCGCTTTTAATCGCATTACTTCATATATATTGAATTGCTTCTAACCAATATATATCTGCTCTTAAATTAGAGAAACCAAATGAAGAATATTTCGCTGTTTCTTTTTTAGGTATTAATTCTGGGTGTTGAGTTATACTATATTTAATCTCTTTTATTTTAAGATAATTTTTTTGATTTACATAATAAAATCATCATAATATACTTATCACAATAAAGTATGATAATAATTGGATTCATTTTTGTTTCATATTTTTTACATACTAAATTAAATATCAATTCCATCAATATCAATGGTTATGTTTTTACTTTTTTTACAAATATGGAGTCTTCTTTCAGCTCATTCTCCAACACTTTTAGTAAAAATCTCACTATCATTTAATTCACACACATAAGAGTGAATTTTTTTTCTTTCGTAAGAATTGAAAAAAGGGAGTATAACATCTCATTTTCAAGATTTTACAAGTTGTATTTTTTTCATTATAAAATTATGAAGTTTATCTTCTTTTTTACTAAGATAGTCATTTACTTCAAGGTGTAAAATAATATTTTTATTTTCTCAATATTGGCTAATAATAGCTTTTAAAACACTTCTTATATCTTCGAGTGTTTTTCCAGAATATCAAATTAATAATCAAGAATCAGGTGTTTTGAGTTTGATATAATATATATTCTCAGCTTCTTGAGTTACTTCAATATTTTCAATATCAATACAAAGTTTTTCAAAAAAAGAAAGAGCAATCTCTTGAATATTTTCTCAACTCATAGACTATAATTTAGTAATTAAATTTACCATTGTTATAACATTTTTTGGAAAAATTACAAGTTTTTCCTATTTTTTTTGACAATATACAAAAAAAACTTATTATCTATAAAATTTTTATTTATTAAGATACTATACGAATGTCAGATAAAAAAGTAGTTGATGATTATTATTCACAAAATCAAAATAATAACGCCGCTCAAGAGTCACAAGAAAAAAAACCAAAGGTTACTATAAAATGAAAGATTAAACCAAAAAAAGACATTGAGAAGGATGCTTCTGTAAAACAAGAGTCACCATCTCTTCCTAAAATAAAGAAAACACCAGTATTTAAAAAACCATTAGAGGAAGGCGGAAACTTCGAAAAAAAAGAAGCTCCTAAGAAAGAATATTTTACAAAAAAATGACAAGAGAATAAAGAATTATCTAAAAAAAGTTCATTTAAAGATACTAATAAAGATCAAAAAAACTCATCGGAAAGAAAAGATATTTCTCCAAAATTAGGAAATTACTCTACTGCGACTCAAACATCTTCAGCAATCCCCAAAACTTTTGATGATACGGTAAAAAAAGAAACTAAGTTTCCAATAAAACAAAAGCAAAAACCTTTTTGAGAAAAAAAGGATGAAGAGGCGCCAAAAAAACAATTTAAAAAAGATAAAAGCTCAAAATACTCAAAAAATATTCTCATTGATGAGGACGAATTTTCTTTTTCTAGATCAAATAAAATTAAACAAGTTAAAAAAGAAGAGAAAAAAATAGAAGATATTGTGCAAAATTTAACAGACCGTACTTGAGAAACAGTAGTGGTTCCAGATATTTTAAGTGTAAAAGAGTTGTCAGAAAAAATAGGAGTTCCTTTAATGAAACTCATTACTGAGTTTATGAAAAATGGGATGAAAGTTACTATTAATTCAAAAGTTGATTATGAAACAGCGTCAATTATTTCAGATGTTTTTAATATAAAATTACAAAAAGATATTTCTGCTTGATTTTGAGTAGAGGATATGTTGTCATGAGATATTTCGACACTATTAAATGAGGATGATAAATCATTATTAGTTTCAAGAGCACCAGTTATTAGTATTATGGGGCATGTTGATCATGGGAAAACATCTCTTTTAGATTACCTCAGAAAGACAAAAATTGCTGATAAAGAAGCAGGATGAATTACTCAAAGTATAGGAGCATATCAAGTAGAATATAATGGACAAAAAATCACATTTCTTGATACTCCGGGGCATGAGGCTTTTACTATCATGAGAGCAAGATGAGCAAAATCAACGGATATAGCTATCCTTGTTGTTGCAGCAGATGAATGAGTAAAACCACAAACAGTAGAAAGTATTAATCATGCAAGAGAAGCAGAACTAAAGATTGTAGTAGCAATTACTAAAATTGATAAGGAATGAGCAAATATAGATAATGTAAAATCATGACTTTCAACCTATTGATTACTTCCTGAAGATTGGGGAGGAGATGTTCCTATGGTGGGAATTTCTTCTAAAACTTGAGCTGGAATAGATACTTTATTAGAAATTATACTTTTGGTTGCTGAAATGGAACAACTTCAATCAAATCCAAATAGACAAGCTGTTGGTACTATTTTAGAATCACATCTTGATACAAAATTATGACCTGTTTCAACGGTACTTATTAATACAGGAACTTTAAAAAAATGAGATTCTATTGTATGTAAAGGGTCATATGGAAAAGTAAAAGTAATGAAAAGTGATATCTGAAAAAATATTGATGAAGCAGCTCCTTCAACTCCAGTATTAGTAGTATGATTTGATAGTGTTTGTGAATGATGAGATATTGTTCAAGTAGTATCAGATATAGAAAAAGCAAGAATGAAAGCATTAGAATATAAAGAACTCATGTCATCTAAAAAAGCAGCAGCAAGTTCTTCTATTGATATGATTATGTTAAAAATTAAATCATGAAACCTAAAACAACTAAAAGTGGTTTTAAAAGCAGATACTAATGGAAGTTTAGAAGCAATAAAATGAGCATTATTAAAACTTTCAACAGATGAAACTAAGGTAACTATTATACATTCATGAGTTTGAAATATTACTGAATGAGATGTAGTAATGTGTCAATGAAGCTCAGCTCTTTTAATTTGATTTAATGTAGACCTTCTAGGAAATACAAAAAATATTATTGAGGATACAAAAATAGAGTACATTTCATCAAAAGTTATTTATCATATTACTGAGAGAGTAGAAAAAATAGTAACATGAATGCTTGACCCAAAAGAAATAGAAACAGTTCTTTGAGAAGCAGAGGTATGAGGAATATTTTATGAATGAGAAGCTTTTATGATTTTATGATTAAAATTAAAAGCAGATGGGAAGATAGAAAGATGAGTACAAGCAAGAGTTATTAGAAAAGATAAATTTTTATGAGTAGGGAAAATTGAAAATTTAAAATCTTGAATCATAGATGTGGTTGATATAGAATGACCAACAGAGTGTTGAATTAAACTAAAAACAGATGTAAAAGTTGAGTTATGAGATATATTAGAAGTTTTTAAAACAGAAATTCAAAAATAATTTATCATTAATTTATATGTCTATGTTAGAAGGAATAGATTTGTTCTCTTCTTTAAATAAGGCTTCTTTAGATACATTATCAATGTTTTGCCAACAAAGAAGAGTAAAGTCATGAGATATTTTATTCTCAAAATGAGAGGAATCAACCAGTATGTATATAGTGATCTCTGGTAAGCTCGAAGTTTTTGATGAGCAAAGAGTTTTATGATTTGTAAATGCTTGAGAGTTTGTTGGAGAAATGTCATTGTTTACTGAACCTAAAGTAAGATCAGCTTCAGTAAAAGCAATTGAGGATACAAATTTGGTAGTTCTTTTAGGATTTTCCATTGAACAATTATCACAAACGCATCCAGAAATTCTAAATCAAATTAGGAAAGTTATAGAAGAAAGGAATAAGAAAAATCAAAGCTTAACCTAAAAAATACTTAAAAACAAAAAAGTCAAAAAAAGATTTGCTTTTTTGTTTTTTTTTAATAAACTTCAAAGGCTATTATTTTTAAAAGCCTGAAATTATTATGTCCAATAAGGAAGAAAAGATCGAGGTTGAGTGAACAATTGTTAAAGCACTCCCGAATCTGGTATTTGATGTTCAATTACCAGAGGAATTTTGATGAGAAATTATTAAATGATATCTCAGTTGAAAAATGAGAATTAACTTTATCAAACTTATAGAGTGAGATAAAGTATTACTTGAACTTAGTCCTTACGATTTGAGTAAATGAAGGATTATCTTTAGAAAAAAATAATATTTATTACTTATTTTTAATATCTTATGAAAGTATCAGCTTCTGTTAAGAAAATTTGCGATAAATGTAAAGTAATTAAAAGGAAATGAATTGTTAGGGTAATTTGTGAAAACCCAAAACATAAACAAAGACAAGGTTAATTTAATTTATAATTTAGTTTTTTTATGGCAAGAATTGCTTGAGTAAATTTACCAAATGGTAAACATGTAGAAATAGCTTTGACATATATTTATGGTATTGGTAGACCAATGTCTAATGTTATTTTAGAAAAAGTTTGAATAGAAAAAACAAGAAAAATTGAAACTCTTAGTGAAGATGAACTCGACAAAATAAGAGATGAAATTAAAAATTTTCTTGTTGAATGAGATTTAAGAAGACTTGTAGCTGGAAATATTAAAAGACTACAAGAAATTAATTGTTATAGAGGTCAAAGACATAAGAAAAGACTTCCTGTAAGAGGTCAAAATACAAAAACGAACTCTAGAACAAGAAAAGGTAAATCTGTTGCTATTGCAAATAAGAAAAAATAGTATTTTAATATTTTAATATAAAGTAGATTTATGGTTAAAACTACAGTAAAAAAGTCAAAAAAGACGAAAAAAATAGTACAACTATGACAAGCTCATATTATGGCTTCATTTAATAACACTATTGTTTCAATCACTGATGAAAAAGGAAATGTATTAACTTGGGCTTCAGGAGGAACAGCGGGATTTAAATGAGCAAGAGAAGCAACTCCTTATGCTGCACAAATGGCTGTTGAACAAGCAGCAACAAAAGCAAAAACATTACATAATTTAGAAACCGTTGATGTATATGTAAAATGAATTTGAGTAGGAAGAGAACAAGCTATTAGAGGGCTTATTTCAGGAGGACTAGAATTAAGAGGTATATTTGATATAACTCCAGTTCCACATAACGGATGTAGAAAGAAAAAAACAAGAAGCTTATAATAGTTTCTAAAATATTTATTTTTAGTATTTAATAAATCAAGGTTTATGAGATATACTTGACCAAAGAAAAAATTATGTAGAAGAGAAGGAATTAATCTTTTTGGTACTGAGAAATATGACTTAAGTCAATCAAAAAGAACTCTTCTAAAATCAAGAAAAACTTCTGAGTTTGGATGACAATTAAGAAAAAAACAAATGGCAAAAAGAATGTTTGGATTGTCAGAAAAACAATTTGCCGCTTACTATGCGAAAGCAGTAAAATCTAAAACTCCAGGAACTACTTGAGATAAAATGCTTAGAATGTTAGAACTTAGAATTGATAATGTTCTTTATAGAGCAAATTTTGCTAGAACAAGAATGCAATCAAGACAATTTGTTAGCCACGCTCATTTTAAATTAAACTGAGTGAATATTGATGTTCCATCAATTTCAGTAAAAATTTGAGATGTGATTGAATTAAGAGATAAATTTAAAGAAAGTCCTTTATATAAATCTCTTATTGAAGAACTAGCAGAATTTTCTAAAGAAAACAAAGGAGCAGTTAGTAAAACAAAATGGATTGAAGTAGATCCAAAAAATATTAAAATAACAATAAAAGCATTACCAGAAAATGAAGATTTTGACCAGGTAATTGATATTCAAAAAATTATTGAGTTCTACTCAAAATAATATTTTGGTTTTTATTTTTGTTATTTCATAATTTTACTAAAAATGCATATTATACACAATGTAATTTGAGTTCCAAAAATTTCTCAACAAGATTTAGAAGTAAATGTTTCTAAATTTGCATTAGGTCCATTACCAAAATGATATTGAGTAACTTTATGAAACTCTTTAAGAAGAGTACTTTTATCTTCTATTCCTGGTGCTAAAGTAACTGGAATTAAAGTTACTTGAGTAAGCCATGAATATTCAACTCTTCCATGAGTAAAAGATAGTATATTAGATATAATGTTGAACTTAAAAGGTTTGATTATTGATAAAAAAACACCAGATATTGAATGGATAAAATTATCAAAAAATAAAGCTGGAAAAGTTCTTGCCTCTGATATAAAAGCTTCTGCTTGAATTGAAATATTAAATAAAGATCTCTATATAACTGAAATTGATAAGGATGGATTATCTTTAGAAATTGAAATTAGAGTAGAAAAATCAGTTTGATATCTTAGTATAGAAGATTTGAAAAAAAGAGAAGATGATGTAAATGTGTTGCTTGTTGATGCAAACTTTTCACCAGTAATAAATGTAAAATATGAAGTAAACGATACAAGATTTGGAGATATTACTAATTTAGATGCATTAGAGATGTTAATTACTACTAACGGTGTTATTTCTCCAGTTGATGCTCTAAAATTTTCTTCAAATATGTTATCATCATATTTTTCAATATTTAATGAAGAATCTTTACAAGTAGAATGACATTTCATTTCAAATGTAGCAGATTTACTTCAAAAAGAAAAAGAAGAAATTAAAGAAGAACTTGAAAAAGAAACATATACTCCTATTGAAATTATGTGACTTTCTCCAAGAACACTCAATGCTTTAATCAATGGAAATATTCTTTCTATTGAGCAACTCATAAAATGTACAGAAACAAAACTTTCATCAATCAAATGATTCTGAAAAAAAGCTATGACAGAAATTAGAGAAGCTCTTTGAGAAAGAGGATTGAAACTTCTTTGAGATGATTAAAAGAAATGTTAAATATATTTTCAAAATTGTTTAACAAAAAAACATTTATAATTTATAATTTTATATTATGAGACATAGAGTAAGGAAAAACTTAAAGTTTAACTGAAAAACATTCCAACATAGGAAAGCTATGGAAAGAAATCTTTTAACGAATTTGTTTTTACATAAAGCTATAAAAACTACTCCTAAAAAAGCAGCTGTTATAGCTCCAATGATAGATAAAATCATCAATGTAGTAAATACAAAAGATGAGATGAACGCAATCAGATATGTAATGCAATATCTATTTACTAAAGAATCTTCTTTAGAATTATTCAAAAATGTAGCCCCAAAATTTAAATGAAATAGAACTTCTTGATTTACAAGAGTTACTCCTATAAAATATAGGGATTGAGACAATGCTAAATTAGTATTACTTGAATTACTTTAGTTATTATTTAACCGCATATTATGAAAACATTAATGCCAAAACAATTAGGAAATGATGCTAGAAAATGGTATGTAGTTGATGCTGAAGGTCAAACTCTTGGGAGACTTTCAACTCAAATTGCTACAATATTAAAAGGAAAAAATAAAGTATCATATGCTCCTCATGTAGATAATTGAGACTACGTAGTAGTTATCAATTCAGAAAAAATAGCTGTGACTGGAAATAAAATTGAAGATAAAATTTATTACAGACATACTGGATTTTTATGAGGAATTAAAGAAATTTCTCTTGGGAAATTACTTGATAAAAAACCAAGCGAAGCACTTAATAAAGCTGTATCAGGAATGCTTCCAAAAAATAAATTAAGAAAAAAAATGTTAGCAAGATTAAAACTTGTAGTTGGAAATGAACACAATTTTAAAGCTCAACAACCAGAAACAATATCTTTATAATTATTTTTAAATTATGGCTAATAAATATATTCATGCAATTGGAAGAAGAAAAACAGCTTCAGCACAAGTAAGATTATTTGAAGGTACAGGGGCTTGTAGTATAAATGGGAAAGAAATTTCAGTATATATTACAAGACAAGATTTATTTGATGTTGCATTTTTACCAATTAAACTTACATCTTTAAAAGATAAAGTTTACTTTGAAGTAAAAGTGGAATGAGGATGAATTTCTGCTCAAGTACAAGCTATTAGACACTCTCTTGCAAGAGCTTTATCAGAAAAAGATGAAGCAAATAGAAAAATTTTGAAAGCAGCTTGATTATTAACAAGAGATGCTAGAAAAGTTGAAAGAAAGAAACCAGGAAAGAAAAAAGCAAGAAAATCTCCATCTTGGTCAAAAAGATAGTTTTTTTACTCTTTTTAAGAAAGGTATTATATATTTGACAAATATTTATTTTTTAATAAAATTTTGTCGTTTTAAATTAATAAATTACTAAAAATGACTACTATAAATCAATTAGTAAAAAGAAGCAGAAAAGATAAGGTAAGAAAATCTAAATCTCCTGCTTTACAAGTTATTAGAAACTCTATTAAAGGTAACAAACAAACTGAGTTACCAAAATGAGCTCCTCAAAAAAGATGAGTTTGTACAAAAGTTACTACTATGACTCCTAAAAAACCTAACTCAGCGCTTAGAAAAGTAGCAAAAGTTAGATTAACAAATGGGTATGAAGTAAATGCTTATATCGGTTGAGAAGGACATAATCTTCAAGAACACTCTGTAGTTGCTATTAGAGGATGAAGAGTAAAAGATCTTCCATGAGTAAGATACCACATCGTGAGATGAGTACTTGATACTGAAGGAGTAAAAAATAGAAAACAAGCAAGAAGTCTATATGGTGCTAAAAGACCAAAAAAATAGAAAAGAATTTTTTAGAATTTTAGGTTTTTAGAAATAGTTCGTTTGTTTCTAAAAATCTAAAATTCTTGAGTTCAAATGTTATATAAAGAGTAATCTAAATGTTTTTTAGGTGAAAACTTACTTTATTATTTATAAAAAATTATGAGTATTATATTAGGAAAAGATCCACTTGTTGATAAATTTATTAACTATGTGATGAAAGAAGGGAAAAAAAGTTTAGCTATTAAACTTTTAAATGATACTTTTGAAGAAATTAAAGCAAAAGGTCAAAAAAAACCAGAAGAAATATTTTTCAAAGCATTAGAAAATGTAATGCCAAAAATTGAGGTGAGACCAAAAAGAGTATGAGGTTCTATATACCAAGTACCACAAGAAGTAAAATCAAAAAGACAATTATTTTTGGCTGCTAGATGGATTTTAGATTCAGCAAGAAGTAAAAAATGAGTAAATTTCTCAAAAGCTTTATCTGTTGAACTTATTGATGCTGCTAATGAAACAGGAAATGCTGTTAAAAAGAAATTAGAAGTATACAAAATGGCAGAAGCGAATAAAGCATTTGCTAGATTTGCATCAAAATAATATAACTTTAAATTTTAATTCTTAAGAAATAAATATGGCTCACAAGAAAGCTCAATGATCAACCAATAATGGTCGTGATTCCAATGCCAAAAGACTCTGAGTGAAAATTTTTGGAGGACTGGAAGCAAGAACTGGAAATATTATAGTAAGACAAAAAGGAAATAAATTCTGGCCAAGTGAAGGTGTTTCACAAGGAAAAGATTTTACTTTATTTGCTAACAGAGATGGACTTGTTTCATTTACTGAAAAAAGAAAAGTAAGATATGACGGAAGAGTTTATAGAGATATTTACGTTTCAGTAAAATAATAAAAAAAATCAACTTTAAAGTTGATTTTTTTTGAGTTTCTATATAATTTTTTCACTGCCATTATAGCTCAGTTGGTAGAGCGTTCCCATGGTAAGGGAGAGGTCACGGGTTCAATTCCCGTTAATGGCTCCATTTAAGAACAAGAAAAGTTTTCTTATGAGAAGACTTTTTTTAATGAAATTTTAGGAATTGAATGGAGGTTTTTTGCGAATGCAAAAATTTGAAAGCGATGAATAAGAGCTTTCAAAACGGATGACCGACCTGGGAGGGCGTTAATTCCCGTTAATGGCTTCATTTTAAAATAAAAAAAGTATCTTGTAAGATGCTTTTTTCTGTATCAAGTATTATTTCCATAAAAATTGTGTACCAATTTCTTTGAGTAATTGTGTAGTATTTTCTAATTCTTTTGTTTGTTTTTGTGTTATTTTATCATCGAGTTGTTCTTGCATTCTAATAAGAGCATCATCTAATTGTTTTTTTCCTCCAGATGCAATGCTCACTAAGCTTACTCTTGCATCATTTGGATTTACTTTTTTCTCTACCAAACCTATTTTTTCCATAGGCAGTAAGAGTCTTGTAATTCCTGAAGCTGTAAGTCCAACCTTTTCTGCTAAATCTATTCTACGAAGGGTTTGTTCAGGCGCATTATGCAAATGATAGAGGACTATAAACTCATTGAGTCAGAGAAGTCATAGGGAAGAGTCAAAATATTTGCTTAGAATCATATTTAGTTTTGAAATATGAAGGATAAAATCGAGTTTGTTATTTCACATAATAATATAAGTTAATAAATAAATTGAATAATACTTGATTACTCAAATAATATTCAGTTTATTTTATTTGTCAAAAGTTTTTAAAAAGCATCCTAAAAGATGCTTTTATTTTACTATTTCTCCTGGGAGAGTGAAACTATCATTTTCTATAATTCTTCCTGGATAGGTCATGGTTTTTATTCAAGTTTTTGTATTATCTCCGATAATCACTCATAATTTATGACGATGAGAGTTTACGAGTTCTCATTTCACCATTACTTTTATATCTCATTTATCGTGTCTGAGGTTCGCAGTAATCATTCCTCCTCAGATATTGACATGATTTCCGATAATACTGTCTCAAATATAGCTGAGATGTGCGACATTGGTATGATCTCCAAGAGAAGAGTTTTTTATCTCGACAGAAGCTCAAATATGACAATTTTCACCAATAACAGTGGAACCTCTCAGATACGCGTTTGGTCCGATAGAACTATTTTTTCAGACGTATACATTTCATTCAATATAGGTTCCCGCTTTGAGTATAGCTCATTCTTCTAAAATCACTTTTCCTTTAATAGTAACTCATTCTTCTATTTCTCAGGCAACGTAAGTTTTTGTGAAAGCATTTAAAAAGTGTGCATTTGCTTCTAATATATCCCAAGGATATCCAACATCAATAAAATTTCCTCAGATAGGGAAGAGATGAAATGGGTGTTTTTTGATAAATGCGTTAATACTATCGGTGATTTCGTATTCTCCTCTTTTAGAAAGGGGAATATTTTTTGATATTTCAATAATTTCTTCATTAAATTTATACACTCAAAGATTAGCTAAATCTCAGACAAAATTTTCAGGTTTTTCGATGATTTCAGAAGCCAGACCTCACGAGTTTTGCTTAAAAATACCATATTTACTTGGGTCAGATACTGCTTGTACCAATGCACCATATCATGAAAATGAAATAATTTTATCAAAATCTTTTTGATCAAAAATAGAATCTCCATTGAGTACTAAAATATCTGTTTTAGGAAGAGATATTTCTCTAATAGCAGCTCAGGTACCTTTTTGCTCATTTTGTTCTTGGTAGGTGATTTTTGTCCCTTTATAATTATCTTGAAAATAATTTTGAATTACTTCTTTTTTATATTTTACTACGATAATAATTTCATCTACACTTTGGTAGATTTTTTCGATATTGTGTTCGAGAATTGGCTTTCCAAAAATTTTTATCATCGGTTTTGGTTTGGTGTTTGAAAATGGTCTCAGACGTGTTCCTTCTCCAGCAGCAAGTATTATGGCTTTCATAAAAGTATGGATTAAAAAATATTTTATTTACTATAATTTTATTTCTGGAAAAATCAAAGGAATTTTCTCTTTGACAAATTTAATAATATTTTTATAATTCAGTCTTATTTTTTATATATTTCTCATGGGAAACATAATTTGAATATGAAGATTTCCACATCATTGAACAGAACAACTAAGTAATGATGGACAAACTATCATTGATATTGATCAAGGAGTTTATGGAGATAATGTTGTTTTATTTCAACAAAAAGTAGCTGATAACACTATGTTTCAAGAGGAGTGATTGACTTTTAGGGAAAAGGTAGAAGCTATTATTGAAACCATCATAAATTTGTGAGTTCAGGATTATTTATCTATTACAAAACAAGAAGTATTTGGAAGAGATTTTTTTAAGGAGGTCGAGTTTATGAATAAAAAAATGTTAAATGACGTAGATGCCGTAAAAGATACATTGGATTATGTAGAAGAGTTATATGGTGATAGTTTTGATGAAGAGTTTCTGCTCAATGCTTTATGAGAGGTATTATATAAACATAGACAATCAGTTCTAGCAATATTATTGAGAAATGAGAAAATAAAAGGAGGATAAACCTTCTTTTTATTTTGACTTTTGTATATTTGTGTATAATATGGATGTGTGTAAAATGTATTGATTAATTTTCGTTTTTTTGTATTATTCACAACACATAAGAAAATAGAAGGGTACTTCTTTAAAAATATAATTGATAAATTAAAAATATGGACTTTGCGTTATATAAATATTCTTCTTTTTCTATATTGTACGGGTATGATTTTAATATCGTAAAATCTTGGTGGGAACACATGAATTTTGCTACTTTTGACGAAGCAAAATATTTTTTTGATACGAATAAATCTATGATAGAAGCAAAACCTTTTGTAAAATGGGTTTGAGGGAAAAGACAAATATTACCACAATTACAGAAACTTTTCCCGATTGAATTTAATAATTATCATGAACCTTTTTTATGAGGGGGGGCTGTGTTTTTTAATATTCAGAAAAAACAAAGTTTTCTCAGTGATATCAATGCAGAACTTATAAATACCTATCAAGTTATCAAAAATAAACCAAAAAAACTTATAAAGTTTCTAAAAACTTGTGAATATTCTAAAGAATTTTATACAGAAATAAGAGCTTGGGATAGAAGTGAAAATTGGCAAGATAGATTTAGTGATGTTGATAGAGCTTGAAGATTTATATATCTTAATCGTACTTGTTTTAACGGACTTTATAGAGTAAATTCTAAAGGTCAGTTTAATGTACCAATGGGGGCATATAAAAATCCTGATTTTGTTCAGGAAGAAAATATTTTGAATACTTCAGAATTATTAAAGCAAACAAAAGCAATTGTAAAATTACAAAGTTTTAGTGAAGTTTTAAAAAATGCGAAATCTTGAGATTTTGTTTATTTTGATCCTCCATACGATACTTTGAGTGAAACTGCAAATTTTACCAGTTATAATGAAAGTTGATTTTGAAGGGATATGCAAATAAAGTTAAGAAATGTTTGTATAGAACTGAATAAAATGTGAGTCAAATTTATGATGAGTAATCATAATACACCTTTTATCAGAGAGATTTATGCATGATTTAGATTTGAAATAGTGAAAGCGAGAAGAAATGTGAATAGTAAAGGAAGTAGGAGAGGTAAAGTTGAGGAAATTGTGGTGATGAATTATTAGTTTAGTTTTTAATTTTTATACTATGTCAACTTTAATTGATTTTTCAAATTTACAAAGGAATATAAGAAAAGTTCAAGAAGAATATTGATTTGAACAGCTATCTAAAGCATTTGTATTTTATTGAGTACAACAAATTATTAAATTAAATGAAAACGAAGTTTTAGATTCTATTACTGATTGAGGATGAGATAGATGAATAGATGCTATTTATATAGAAGAAGATGAAGATAATGAAAATAAATATAATATACATTTATTTCAATTTAAATATACTGATAATTTTGATAAAATTAATAATCACTTTGAATCAAATGAGACTCATAAGATGACAACTTTTATTACTCAGGTATTTAAGCATTGAAAAGACGATTTGTGAAATGCTAATAATTTACTACTTGATAAAATTAAAGATATTATTGAAATAACTAAAGAATGAAATTTATGAAAAATAATTATCCATTTTTGTTCAAATTTAAATAATTGATTAGTAAATTCTGAGAAAAAAAATTTTGAAGATACTCTTTTAACTGATTTTAACTGAATTGAGTTTGAGTATCATACTATAAAAGACTTTATATCATATTCCAGTTGAAGACCAGAATTAAATTGAAGTTTAAGAGTAATTGATAATAATTATTTTTCAACAGAGGATTGAGAAATTTGATGAGTTATATGTCAAGTTGATATTTCAGATCTTATTAAGTTGATTGAAGCTAGAGATTGAAATATTAATGAAGATGCCTTTTATGATAATGTAAGAGTTTACTTATGAAGCACAAAAAAGAAATCGATTAATGAAAAAATTAAAGAAACGGCTATAGATATAGAAAATAATTATAAATTTTTTTATTTTAATAATTGAATAACTATTACTTGTTCTAGTTTTTCTTATAATAAGTGAATACGTTCACCTTTTATTGAAATGAAAAATTTTCAAATAGTTAATTGACAGCAGACAGTAAAAACATTATTTGAACTATTTAAAAAGGAGCCTGAAAAATTATCATGAAAAGTTTTACTACTTGTTAGAATTTATCAAACAAAATGAGATAGGGCTTTTGAAATATCTCAAAAAATTGCTGAATATACAAATTCTCAAAACCCAGTTAAATTAAGAGATATTAGATCTAACGATGAAATACAAAAAAAATATTCTAAATGCTTTTCTTGATATTGATATTTTTATGAGAATAAGAAAAATTTATTTATTAATAAGGATAAAAATAAAAAAATAGATTCAGAGCTTTTATGACAAATACTACTTTCATTTTATTTGAAAAACCCATGAGATGCGTCTAATAAAAAAAGTATTATATTTTGAGATGAATATAATAAAATATTTGATTGAAATAAAACTTGATCTGAATTATTATTTCCATTTTTATTGTTTAAAAAGATAGAAGATAAAAAAAATGAATTTAAAAAAGGATTATTAGAGTGAAAAAAGATAGAGTATAGTTTTATAAAATATGCTACTTTTACTATATTATACTATTTATATAGAAAAATTGAAGAAATTAATTATTCAATAATAGACCTTAAAGAACAAGACGATATTATTAACTGAGTTAATGAAATTTTTGATAAATTTTACAATGAATCTATTGAATCAATAAAGATAGTTGTGGATCAAAAAAAGAAAGAGTTGTGAGATTCATATACTCATAATAATTTCTTTAAAAATAATTTATTTAAAAAAACTATAGAAAAATAATTATGCAAACCTACAAACTACTAAAAAATCCAGAATTTATAAAATGGTGTCAAATTTGAATAACAGAATTAACTTTGGCTAATTGTTCTTCTTGAGAAAAATTAAAACCATATGCTTTAATAGAGAAAGATTGGTGAAATAAATTAATACAAGATGAAGAAAATAAACAATGGACTACTTTACTTTGCCAAGAAGCAGTGAGAGAAGCTTTGATAGCTTTATGATATAAAAATGTAAAAAATTCTAGAAAATTCAAAAGTTCAGTAAGGGATAAATGATATGACCCAGATCTTGAAAGTGATGAAGCAGTATGGGAAGTGAAATGAAGAAACTGGACAACTCCATGAACAGCTTGAGAAAAAATACTTTGAACTCCTTTAAAATATTCTGAAATACCTAAATTATATTGAAAACCTCTAAAAATAGTATTAGTTTGATATCAAGAATGGGAAGCAAAAAATGGTTTTGCTTGTTGAGATTTAGTAAATAAATCTTGATGAAGGACTCAAGAAGCAGATGATATTTTAAATTTTTATAAATCAAGAGATATTGAATATATTGCTTTTACAGATTTACTTAAAAAACTTTGATTATAAAAAAGTAAACTAATTTAGTTGACTTAATTTTAAAAAAGAATATAATAACTATGCTAGAAAAAGAAATTAAAGAAGTATTAAAACAAAAGTGATTAAAACAAACTGATGTGTACAGTCAGCTTGATATTTCAAAGCAAAATTTTTATAAAGCTATAAGAACAAAAAACTTTGAAAATCCTACCTTACAAAAAATACTTGATTTTCTTTGACTAGAAATAGTTATTTTTTTAAAGTCAAAAAATGAATCAAAAATTTAAAAAACTCTATTGTCTTCCGAATCATAGAGTAAGAGAAAATACAAATATGGACAGTTTTGTATTTGTTGGAAATAATTGGGATTATTATTTTACAAAAAAGAATAAAGACAAAGAAGTAGAATTGTTTGAAAATGTTGAACTAACAAGAGAGTATAATGAAGAAAAATTTATAGATAGAGATTATGATGATAAAGATTGATTATATTTACAAACTATATAGATATGCCTAAAAAACTTAAACTTCCACCCGAAAATTTTGACCAAGAATGTACTTCTGTTTGGTCATTTCCTCGCAGATGAAACTGGGCTACGCATAATAGTAAATATCGCTGAAATTGGTCTCCAGAAGTAGTGAGAAATCTGATGCTGAGATATTCTCACGAAGGAGATTTTTTACTCGATCCTATGATAGGAGGATGAACAACTGCTATCGAAGCAAAACTTTTGAATAGAAATCTCTTGTGTTATGATATCAATCCTAAAGCTATCGAGCTTACCAACACTTTACTTGATTTTGAATCTGAAACAAATCCAAAAATACAGATACTTCATCACGATGCAACTCAAAAAAATACAAAACTTAAAGATAAAAGTATTGATTTTATACTTATGCATCCACCATATGTTGATATTATTCAGTATAGCGAATGACTAATTGCAGAGGATATTTCCAATATTCATGATATTGATACTTTTTGTGATGAGATAGAAAAAATAGCAAGAGAGAGTTTGAGAGTGTTAAAACCATGAAAATTTTGTGCCGTACTGATGTGAGATACCAGAAGAAAAAAGATGTACCAACCACTTGCTTTTAAAGTAATGGAAAGGTTTTTAAAGGCTGGTTTTACTCTGAAAGAAGATGTTATCAAAGTACAACATAATTGTAAAGCAACAGGATTTTGGGTAAAAAAATCTAAAGAGGCAAATTTTCTACTTATTATGCATGAACATTTATTTATCTTTCAAAAAATCTAAATTTCTTCTATCTATATGAAGGAAAGATAGATAGATTAAAAATATAAAATTCTCCTCTTTCAAAAGCCAAAATTCCCACCACCTCCAAAAAATCGCTTCAATTGAAGCGATTTTTTGAAAAATTATCATATTTTCCCTTAAAAATCACGAAAAAACACGTATTTTCTCTTGCTAAAATCACAAAAATACATATATTTGATAGGTATTTTATCACTAAAATTTTTAGACTATGTCAGAAAATGAAAATCTTTCAGAAGAAAACCTTGAAAATGAAGAAAATTCTTGAGCGAATAGCGAAACAGAAACTCCAGAATCAGCAGAACAAACGAGTCTTGCTGTTCCAACAGGACTCACGTATGATGGAGATATCAATAGAAATATCAACGATGAAATGGAAACTTGCTACCTTGATTATGCGATGAGTGTTATCGTTTCAAGAGCGTTACCAGATGTAAGAGATGGTTTGAAACCAGTTCATAGAAGAATCCTTTATTCTATGCATGAACAAGGTTTAAGAGCTTCTGCAAAGTTTAGAAAATCAGCAACAGTAGTCTGACATGTACTTTGAAACTACCACCCACACGGAGATATTTCAGTATATGAAGCTATGGTTCGTATGGCTCAAGATTTCTCACTAAGATATCCACTCGTTCATGGACAATGAAACTTTGGTTCTATGGATGGAGACGGGGCAGCAGCCTACAGATATACGGAAGCAAAAATGACGAAATTAGCAGAATTTATGCTTTCTGATATAGAAAAAGAAACCGTACTTTTTAGAGATAACTTTGATACGACGAAACAAGAACCTTCAGTACTTCCAAACCGTATTCCAAACCTACTTATGAATGGAGTTATGTGAATTGCTGTTTGAATGGCAACTAATATCCCTCCACATAATCTTTGAGAACTCTGTGATGCTATCAATTATTTACTCAAAGTTGCTGATGAAGAAGAAGTAACAGTAGAAGATTTGATGGAATTTGTAAAAGGTCCAGATTTTCCAACTGGATGAATCGTGTATGATAAAGAAGCTTTATTGACAGCATATTCTACTGGAAGATGATCAGTGATTATGAGATGAGTGGCTTCTATTGAAGAAACTCTAAAAGGAAGAAAATATATCAATATTTCTGAAATTCCTTATGGACTCAACAAAGCAAGTTTTGTAGAAAAAATAGCAGAACTCGTGAAAGAGAAAAAAATAGTTGGTATTTCAGATTTGAGAGATGAATCAAATAAAGACGGAGTAAGAATTATTGTAGAACTCAAAAAAGATGCTTTTCCGAAAAAAATATTAAATCAACTCTATAAGCTCACTCCGCTCCAAACGAGTTTTGGGTACAATATGATTGCCCTTGGAGAAAGAGGAAAACAACCAAAATTACATAACTTGAAAGAAATTCTCGTTGAATTTATTGCTCACAGAAAAGAAGTAGTAACCAATAGAACTATTTATGAACTCAAAATTGCTCAAGCAAGAGCCCATATTTTAGAATGACTCAAAATCGCTTTAGATAATATTGATGAAGTAATTAAAGTTATTAGAGCAAGTTATAATGATGCAGAAGTACAATTGATGAAAGCATTTTGACTTTCTCAAATCCAAGCTGAAGCGATTGTTGAAATGAAACTCAGAAGATTACAAGGACTCGAGAAAGAAAAAATTGAAAATGAACTTTTAGAAAAATTAGCGTTTATTGCTGATTGTCAAGATATTTTAGCAAAACCAGAAAGAGTGGTGGCTATCGTGATAGATGAAGTAGATGAAATTAAAACGATGTTTGGAGATAAAAGAAGAACACAAGTAAATAATGCAAAAATCTGAGAATTTAATCCAAAAGATACGATAGCAAATGAAGAAGTTGTGATTACGATTTCAAAAAATAGCTACGTAAAAAGAATGCTTTCTACTTCTTTTAGAACACAAAGAAGAGGATGAGTATGAGTAAATAATGCAACTAAAGATGAAGATGAAATCAAATTGGTACTTTCTACAAAAAACCACAATGACCTTTTATTCTTTACTTCAAGATGAAGAGTATTTACGCTTCCAGCTTATGAAATCCCAGAATCAAATAGAACTTCAAAATGACAACCAATTATAAATTTATTATCACTTGATAAAAACGAAGAAATCTCATCAATTCTTGATATAACTGAAGAAAAAAATAAATATTTATTCTTCGTTACTTCAAAAGGGACTTCTAAAAAATTATTAATGGATGAAGTGAAAAAAATTAGATCAAGTGGGCTTATAGTTCTAAAAATAAAAGAAGATGATAATCTTGCTTGGGTAAAAACTACATCAGGAAATGATAATATATTTATAGCAACAAGAGAATGAAAAGCTATACAATTTGGTGAAGATGATGTAAGACCAATGTGAAGAGCAGCTTCTTGAGTAAGATGAATTAAAATAAAATGAAACGATGAGGTAGTTGAAGTAGCTGTAGTTTGAGAAGGAGAAAAATATGTACTCGTTGTTACACAAAATGGTATGTGAAAAATCTCTGAAATCACTGAATACAGAGATCAAACGAGAGGATGATCTTGAGTAAAAGCTATGGCAGTTACTGCTAAAACTTGAAATGTAGTTTGAGCAATGATGCTCAGAGAAGAAGATAGAGATGATACTGATTTACTTTTAATGAGTAAATGAGGACAAACTATTAGACTTCCATTAAAATGAATTAGAGTAACTTCAAGAGTAACTCAATGAGTAATTTTAACAAAAATTAGAGGTGAAGATGATGAAATAGTGAGAGCAAGTTTGATGAAATCTGGAGAATGAGAAGAAACAGCAACTACATCTAGCGAAGTAGTTGAAGAAATAAGTGAAGAATAAAAATAAAAGACTAAATCTTATGATTTAGTCTTTTATTTTTTTAAAAATTTAAATAATAACAGAAAAATTTTTCTCTCAAAATTGGCAAAAATAGGGCTTTCTATAATAAAACATTCAAAAGTATTATAATCAATAATAGCTACTCTATCGGCATAAATAATTTTTGTTATATTATCCTCAAATAAATCATATTTCTTTGGGATAACAACTACATCTTTTTCAAGTTTTTTTGGCTTTAAATCATTTAAATACTCATTTGTTATAACATATCTTTCCAGTTTTTTTTCTTCTCTGAGTTTTTTGTATTGTTCATAATCTTTTTTAGGAATTGAAGTTTGATTTATATCATTTCTTGAACTATATCTATAAAAAACATCTCCAGTTTTGAGAGTATTTCAAATATCTAGGAAAATATTTTTTATCCCATTTTTCCCAGTTAGGTGTTTAAAAATAGGTTTTGAAAATTGATTTTTATAGAGTTTTTCTATTTCAGGAATATAGAGGTCATATTCATCTTTTATGTTTTCCAGATACTGAGAAAGTATTTTTGGATTTTCAGCGATATACAGAGTTCTTTTCCCATTTATGATACTTCCAATAAGTCCAGATTCGAGCATACTGGGGAGTATTTTATAGAGTTTTGGTCTGTTTATTTGGGTTCATTTGGATATTTCTGCGAGTGTTTTATTTTGGTGATGAATGAGAAAAAGGTAGATATTTGCTTCATCCTGAGAAAGTCATAATTTTTGCAAAAGAGTATGGTTCATATAAAAATGTAAAAAAATATTACACTTTTATAATACATATTTTTTCTTTTTGTAAAGAGAATATTTTTTTCAAAATGTATTTTTTTATTATTTCTATCTAAAAAATAAAGAAAAATTTATAAAAGAGTTATGATGCAAATGTATTTTATTTCATAATGATAAAAAATATGAAACTCGATATGCATTTTCATTCTACTGCGTCGGATGGACTTCTTACTCAAGAAGAATTACTCAAGAGAGCAAAAGAGCAAGATTTAGAATTTATAGCACTGACAGACCATGATGTTGTGTCATATGGTTTTAGGGAAGAAGCGCAAAAATACGGAATAAAAAGTTGTCAATCTGTTGAAATATCAGCTTACAATGAAGCACATGATAAAAGTTTACACTTGACTTTTTATGCCAAAGAAATTTCTCAAGATATTGGAAATATTTTACAATGAGTGGTGAGAGCAAAAGAGGATTTGATTTGATTACAACTCGCTCGTTTTCAAGAGTATGGATTTGAAATTGATGCTGATGGATTTTATGATTTTTTTGAAAAATTATGAAGAAAAAAAGATGCCTTGAATAAATTTGATATGGTAGTTTTTGTATTTTTAAACGAAAAAAATAGAATTCATGCACAACAATTACATGCAGGAAATGCTATTACCAGAGAAGATTTTTATCTCCAATACTTAAAAAGATGATGAGATAAATTTCATGAATTTGCTGTTATGGTACCAAACTATGAAATACCGTTATCGGTATGTAGGGATTTTGCTCAAAAATCTGATGCTATTATTTCTATTCCACATCCAAATGTAACGTTTAAAAAATGAGGCATACAAGAGTTTGAAAAAGTTCTTCCGCATTATATAGAACAAGCTTGAGTGAATGCAATTGAAGTCAACGCATGTGCTACTCGTGACTGGGTAGAGGCAATCCTACAAGCAAAAGAAAAATATGATTTATTTCTTACTTTTTGAAGTGATTTTCACAAATCAGGAATTAATGATGGAAAACACTGAGATTTTTGACAATCAAATCCTTTTCTATCACCCCAGTCTCTTGAAAAATATTTTCAAGAATATTCACATAAAATATATTCAGAATAATTTTTTGACAATATGTCAAAAAAACGTATAAAAAACACCTATAGTTTATAATAAAATATTTGTAAAAATATGAAATTAGATATGCATTTTCATTCTGTTGCCTCAGATGGAAAAAATACGAGAGAGGAATTATTAGAAGAATGACAAAAAAGAGGGCTTCAGTTTTTAGCTCTTACAGACCATAATAGAGTTTCCTATGATTTTAGAGAACAAGCAAAATCATACGGTATCGAAAGTTGCCAATCAGTTGAAATATCAGCATATAATCATGAACACCAAAAATGAGTGCATATTTTGTTATATGCTCAAAGTATTTCTCAAGAAGTATCTGTTATACTTAATAAAGTGATTATGAGCATTCCAGATCTTCTTTCTAGGCAAATACAATGTTTAAATGAACACTGATTTTCTATACAAGAAGATGCTTTTTTCCTGTATTGTCAACAAAAATGAAAAACTTTGAAACATCTCACCAGAAGAGATATTGCAGAATATATTTGTCTTGACTCATACAATAAAAATATAGCAACTCTTTTGAGTGGGGTTTGAAATATATGAGAGGATGAATTTTATGATATATTTTTAAAAACATGATCTGAATATGCCATTCATATTCATGATTACAATCCTACTTTAGAACAATGTAGTATTTTTCAAGAAAAAACACAGGGGATTTTATCATTAGCTCATCCAAATGTGACTTTTAGAAAAGGATGAGTTCCAGAGTTTGAAAGGTGGTTACCATATTTTGTAGAAAGTGGAATAAATGCTTTAGAAATAAATGCATGTGCTTCGACTCCGTGGGTGATATCGATTATTAAAGCGAGTATGAAATATAAATTGTATCTTACTTTTTGAAGTGATAATCATAAAATCTGATATACGGATCAAAAACACTGAGATTTTTGAGCTCTCAACTCTCTTTTAAGCGAGAATTTTATTACATCACAATTTCATAAATATAAAGAAAAAATAGTATCTTAAAAGATATTATTTTTTCTTTTTGCATTTTTTAAAAAATACTATACAATGCAATTGTAAGCTTCAGGTTTTTAAAGTTCTCTTTTAGTTAATTTTTCATGTAAAGTTTTTTCTTTCAG
Organism: Patescibacteria group bacterium UBA7396; assembly: GCA_002470645.1. GTDB lineage: Bacteria > Patescibacteriota > Gracilibacteria > BD1-5 > UBA6164 > UBA7396. The sequence continues at coordinate 12,520 of DKNE01000016.1, read as the reverse complement.
CAAGTTAATTTTATTTTTAGAAATTTTTAAAGAACACTATGGTTTACGAGTGTTTTATTTTTTTATTTTAATGCTATGGCAAAAAAATTATTTGTTGGTAATATCAACTGGTCAGCTTCAAAAGAAGATTTAGAAAATATTTTCGGAGAATACGGAGAATTAGAAGAAGTAGTTCTTATTAAGGATGAAAATGGAAGATCAAAAGGTTTTGGATTCGTTTCTTACGTTTCTGATGATGATGCTTCTAAAGCTCAAGGTGAATTAAATGGATTCCAAATTGATGGAAGACCATTATTCGTTAATGAAGCTAGACCACAAGAAAAAAGAGAAAGAAATTTCAGATAATTCTTGAATAAAAAAACTCACCAATTGGTGAGTTTTTTTATTGTGGAAATTCTTTTTATTTATATACTAGGTGGAGTTTTACTCCACCTTTTTTAAAATCTAAAAAATGAAAAATGTTTCATAAAATATTAATTTTATTATTGACTTTATTATTATCATCTTGTTCTATGAAAAATTTATGTCAGGAAGAAGAGATAAATTTTATAGAAAATATGTCATCTTTCAAACATATTTGTAATTATAAAGAAAAATTAAAAGACAGAATTTTAAGAGATAATGGGCTCAATATAGAAAATTTTTACTTCTTGTCAAAAAATGATATTGAGGCTTGAAAATACATACTTTGATATATTGATAAGAATAATGTCACGCATATTCAGAAAATTCAACTCTATTCTATTTTAAAAAATATGTATGATTATAGTGGTGAAAAAATAGAAAGTAAAATTTGATTTATCGAGCCAAAATACAAAAATCTTTGAGTTTCGATAGAGAGAATAATCTGGGCAGAAAATTTATTAACGCAAGTATTTGAATGACAAGAAGAAACTATGGATTGAATGTGACGAGACGCAACTTGATATCTGACGTATGAGGAATTAGAATTTTTGTATATCGTGTTTACATTTGAACCAGAAAGATTTAATAGTATAAATTTGGTTTCGGATTTATCTTGATGATACCGTACATTGGTAGATGAAAAAAGTAAAAAACTTTATAAAGATATGATGAAATATGTGTGAAATAATGTGGAGAATGAGATATCAAAAGAAATGATTTCTAATTTTTTTCAGGAGAATTAAATAAAAAAGTAATTTCAGCTGTCTCGAAAAAATCGTACAACTGAAATTATTATCTTCTGAAGGGAAAGGTGCGACAGATTGTTCAGATACTAAAAACATTCTTAAAATTATCCCATCCATATAAAAACAAAAAAATCAAAATACCTATTTTGATTTTTTTTCTGAAATATTCTCTTACTTCCCAAATTCTTTTTTTATAAATGCAACGTAATCGTTTCCATTTTGAAAATCATAGTAGACTGAGGCATATCTAATATACGCTACTTCGTCTATTTTTTTGAGTTCTTCTAAAACATATTCTCAGATTTCTCTGGAGGTAATTTTTCTTTTATTGACGAGTTTTTGTTCGATATGAAACATCACATTATCGATAATTTTTACACTTACTCATCTTTTATTAAAAGCTTTTAGAATACTTCCATACAGTTTTTCTTCGTTGTATTCTTCCATTTTCCCGAGAGTTTTTTCTATCATTAAAGATACTTTTTCATATTTTTCAAAAGTATTAAATCTATTCGAGCAATTGAGGCATTCTCTTCTTCTTTTTATTGACTTTCCATCTTCTGTGATGCGAGAATCCAAAACTTTTGTATCAGTATTTCAACAGGTTGGGCAGTACATATATGCTGATTAATAAGTAACTATTGTATTATAAGATTATTTCTCATTATTCAAATTTTTTTCTTTTTCAAGAGCTACTTTAAAGAGTACATCATTTTCAAAAGTTGCGTGTTCGCGTGTATCTTTTTCTAGTTTTTCCAGCATTTTATAGGTGGTAGTGTATGCATTACAAGCATCGCTTGGAATTTCATATTTATTTGATAAGAGACTCATTTCTTCAAAATATGTATCGAAAATATCGTGTTCGTGTTCCATTTGAGATATCGGATTTTGAATACTTCCACAATGAAATCATCAGAGTTTTTTATTGTTATCAATACAGTTTTGAATTTCTTGTAACATAGGAAATAAAACATTTTCTTCTTTGTGTAAATGTTTTATCATATCATTTTTAAATTTTCAAAATACAGTATTTATTTGTGCAAATTCAGGATGATGTTCTCCATGAACAGAAACAATTTTATTGAGTAAAAGTTGAATTTTTACTAAATCTTCTCTTAATGGATTATGGTAGGTTTCTAAAATATAATGAATTCATTCTTTTAGGTTTTCAATTTGGATCATAGGGGGTGTTTAAAATCTAATAGTACATTTCTCTACATATTGTAAAGCAATATTTTTAAAGTCAATAAGTTCTCAGGACAAAAAACTTTTTCCATCAAAATCTTCTTGCAGAGTATTTCCTCATTTATAGTTTTGCAAAAAATATTTTTTGGCTCCAGTTATTTGTTTTACTACTGTTTCAAAATCATCTAAAGAGTGATAATTTTTTATAAGTGTGGTTCTAAATTCGCCATCAATATCTGAATTTTTAATGAGTTTTATACTTTCAAAATATTTTTGTTTGTCGTACTTTCAAATTAAATTTTCTAAATTATCATAGTCTCATTTGATGTCCATAGCGATATAATCCAGAAGATTTTTTTCTAGAAGTTTTTTTAAAATATCTGGATTTTGTCAGTTCGTATCGAGTTTCACTAAAAATCACATATCTTTTATTTTTTGACAAAATGCTTCTAAATCTTTTTGTAATGTTGGTTCTCATCAGCAAATAACTACTCCATCCAAAAGTCAGATTTTTGTTTTCAAAAAGTTAAAAAATATTTCTTCGGGAATAAAATCTTTTATCAGTTTGATTTTTTCTGGTAAAACAAATTCAGAGTTATGACAATATTGACATCTTAAATTGCATCCAGCAGTAAATATAATACAAGATACCTTGCCTGGATAATCAAGCAAGGTAGTTTTTTTAATTCCAGAAATGAGCATACTAATTTTTATAATCAGCAATAAATTGTGAATTTACACTTGTTTCTTCTTTAAAATATTCTCTTGAGTAAAACTCTGATTTTTTTCAGATATTAAAGTGACTTACGGGTCTAAAATATCCCATAACTCTTGTATAAATTTCACATTTGGTTCTTTGAAGATTTGTTTCCATAGTTTTTTAGTTAAGATATTAAAATTATTTAGATATTTGTTTAATAATTATTTTTTTACCCACTGTGGAACTTGACTTCGTCTTCGAACAGTCCTCGGTTCATAAACAAATAATTATTAAACTTTAATTTATCTTGCAGTATAAATTTCTCTTGTCTCAGTATCAAATTTTTCTCAAGTATATCCGATTTCTTCGTCACATTTTGGACAATAGTCATGTTCTCAAGCGATATATCCATGTTTTGGACAGATAGAAAAGGTTGGAGTTATCGTAATATAGGGAAGTTGATAGTTTTCTAAAACTTTTTTTACGAGAGATTTACATGCTGGTCCGTCACTTACTCTTTCTCATAGATAGAGGTGAAGTACCGTTCCTCAAGTATATTTGCATTGGAGTTCATTTTGATACTCTAGTGCTTCAAATGCGTCATCGGTAAATCAAACAGGAAGTTGAGAAGAGTTGGTATAATAAGGAGCTTGTATTGTTCCAGCTTGTATGATATCTGGAATTTGTTTTTTATCTTCTTTAGCAAATCTGTAGGTTGTTCCTTCAGCTGGAGTTGCTTCTAGGTTGTAGAGATTTCCTGTTTCTTCTTGGAATTTTTTGAGTTCGTCTCTCATAAATTCAAGGATTTCTATAGAGAAGTTTTTTCCAAATTCGGTCGTTACGTCTTCTTTTCATGCAGTAAAATTGAGAATAGCTTCATTCATACCATTGAGTCCAATAGTTGAAAAATGATTTCTAAAACTATGGAGATATCTCTTTGTATATGGATATAATCAAGCATCTAACCATTTAGTAAGTTCTTTCCTTTTGAGTTCTAAAGAAGTTTTTGCTTGGTTCATGAGATATAAGACCCTCTTTTTAAAAGCTTCTTTGTCACCAGCTGTTTGGTATCAGATACGAGGCATATTTATAGTAACTACTCAGATACTTCCGGTCATTTCGGCAGAACCAAAGAGTCCATTTCCTCTTTTAAGGAGTTCTTTTAGATCCAGTTGTAATCTACAACACATACTTCTTACCGCACCTGGAGTATACGCTTCAGCATTTGGTACTCTTGAAAAACTTCCGTCAGGATTTTTCACTTTTTTATACTGACTTCAGATAAAATTTTGAAAATAGGGAATTCCATATTTTGCTGTCATTTCAAATATTCCATCCACAATAGGATTATTCCAATCAAAATCTTCGGTAATATTGTAGGTTGGAATAGGGAAGGTAAATACATTTCCTTTTGCATCTCACGCAGTATATACTTCAACGAGTGCTTTATTGATGAGATCCATTTCTTCTTGAAGTTCACCAAATTTTTTTTCATAGTATCCGGCATTGACTCCTCATAAAAATAGGGCTTTGTCTTTGAGATCATCTGGACAATTGAGATCTAAGGTGATATTGGTAAATGGAGTTTGTGTTCCCCAACGAGATGGAACATTGAGTCCAAATATGAAATTTTGCATTTGTTGCACGACATATTTATAGGTTTTATTATAAATATAATTATTTTTTTCTTGAAGAGAATCAAATTGTGCATGAATGGTTTCGAGTTCTTTTTCTACTCATTTTTTATATTTATGTACAAATGGAGCGAGGTAGGTATCAAAGCTTGAAAATGCTTGTGCTCCAGCCCATTCATTTTGAAGGGTTCAGAGGAAATTTATCATTTGATTTACTACTGACTGAAGATTTTTTGGGGGAGCTGATTCAAGACGATTAGGAAGTCCATTAAATCCAAGTTCTAAGAGTTGTCTCAAACTCCATCCGGCACAGTATCCAGAAAACATATCGAGGTCATGGATGTGATAGTCTCCATTTCTATGCAATTCTCCAACTTCTTTTGGGTACACATGAGAGAGCCAATAGTTTGCAGTTACTTTTCCTGAAGTATTGAGAATAAGTCCTCATAAACTATATCCAGAATTTGCATTTGCATTTACTCTCCAGTCAGATCTTTGTAGGTATTCCTCCATAGTATTTCCGACTTCTACGGTTACATTTTTCCCAACTCTGGCAAGTCTTCTTTGTTCTCTGTAGAGAATATAGGTTTTCGCAACGCTATCATGTCCAGCTTTTATGAGGTTTTCCTCTACTACATCTTGTACCGTTTCTACTTCTGGAATCGTATCTCCTTTCGATACGAGATTTTTTATCACATCAGATACGATAGTATCGAGTCCGGAAAAATCATCTCATCCGGCAGCGATTACGGCATTTTTTATTGCTTTTTTTATCTTATCAGATTCAAAAGTAGCAATACTTCCATTTCTCTTTTTTACCTTAAAAATAGCCATAATAAATAAAAAACAAATAAAATATATAGTATTAGCTAAAACTTAAAACACTATATATAGTGTTTTAAGTTTGTAAAATGAGAATATATTGACTTTTTGAGAATTGATTTTGATTTTTGAGAAAATGGGCTTTGTGAAAAGAAAAAAAAGTTTGTAATTTTTACAAACTTTTTTAAGAATGTTTATTGAGATAAAATTATTTATTAAATCAATTCTCAAATATTTCAAAATCTTCTTTTTCTTTAGAAGTTAAATTTTTATACGCATTTATCTCAGAAGAGATTTTATAATTATCTTGATAATATTCTTCATTTTTATATGCTTCTCGAAAGTCTTTTACGGTTTGATCTTCTTGAATGAACTTCATTATTTCCTCTTCTTTTAAATTTTTATTAGAAAATAAAAAATGGTGTCAATTTTTATGTGAATTTATAGTAAAACTTTTTCATTTTGATGTAAATAAATAAATATTTCATTTTTCTAATAATTTATTTCATTCCATGAGAAATAAATTTCAGTATTCATCATATCATCATTCTTGTAATATATTTATGTTTCCTTCTAATTTTCATTTTATATTATATAAAACCTTTATTGTAAAGAGTGTATTTGGTATTTTTCATTCTCCTTCTTTCTTTTCCATTCATCATAATTCTTCTTTTACTTCTCAAATAAATATGTTATCTGCAACTCAAGCTACTTTTTTGTTATCACTGAAATCAGCTATATAATCAGCATCCATATAATAAATATTATTATTATGTTTTTTATATATTTCAAGACTAGCAAATGATACAGCGAGTATGAAAAAAATTCAAATAAATACATTTGCTAAAATTTTCTTTTTCATAATTCATATATTAAGATATAAAAATTTAATTTCCCCATAGATAATCGTAATCAGCTTTATCTTGAGTTCATAATGTTATATAACTATATTTTCAAGACCTCAATACATTTCAAGAGATATTATGATGATCAAGTCAAAGAGCATGTCATAATTCATGTCATATAGTTTTTTGTTTTTCATTAGATGTAAAACTTCAGAGAGGAGAGTCTCAATCTAGGAAGTATTTATTAAAATAAAGATTATCTGCTCAAAAACTTGGGAGATATCCTCATCCCCGTGTTACATCACTTAAATATACATCGCTAATAGTGAGATCTTCATAGGTATATATTGTATCTGGAGCAATATTAATATCTCAGTAATTATTCCACATTGATACTGCATTATTCCATTGTGTAGAATATTTTGTTGTTCATCACCATGTAATTTCTCCATCATCAACGGCTGAATATCATAATATATAATTAACAGCATAAACATTACCTATTATAGTTAATAGTGTAATTATGCTCAATATTGTTAGTCAAAAAATCTTTTTCATAATTTTTAAAAAATTAAAAATATAAAAGGGATTTTGCAAAATCAAAAGAATTATATACAATAATAAAAATAAAGTCAATAACAAATATATATTTTAGTTATAATATAAATGTGTTTTAGCTATAATTTTGTTTTCTTTTTATAGAAATATTGAAAAATTGAAATTCAAATAATCATGATTCCTATAATAATTCAAGATAGTATTTCAAAATAATAATTATTTTCAAGAATTTCTATTTTATTTTCAGTACAATAGGGAATATTTTCAGTATTTATTATACTCGTATTATAATCAAAAGTATGATAATTTTCTTCATCAAGTATATATTCAACTTGATTTCATACTTTTATATCACCTTCAAAGAAAGGTTTATAATAAGAATCAAAACTACATTCTTTATGTAATAAAGTTGCATTCATAAAATGGGTTTTATTATTTTCTCATTTTATGAATATTCTCATATCCACTAAACATTGGTTTTTATTTCAGATTTCAATCTTTTCAATTTTTCAAGAAATTTTACATTTTTGAGCTTGCTCAAAATATTCTTTTAACATATCTGGAGAGAGTGCCATAGGAATTTATTTTAGAAATTATTTTCAAGTAAATTTTTTCTTATAAATTTTAAAAATTAATATTCAAAGAATAATCAGAAGAATGATAGCTCATCAAATAAAGAAAAAAAATGAATTTTCTTTTTTTATTGGTATTTGAGAGGGGTTTCAAGTTTCTATAGTAGTGTTTGTATTTATATTTTCAATACTTTCTTCTATTTCACTTTGAGTTAAAATTCATGAGTTATTTTCTATACTGTTTTCTTGAATACTTCAAGAGTTTTCTAGATTTTCTATTCCAGTATTTGATAGTTCTTGTGCTTCTTTCTCATCAATTATAACAGGAGGAGTTATTTTTGATGGAGGTGGAGTTTCTTTTATTTCTGGAGAGTTCTCTTTTTTAGGTTTTTGTATAGGAGTTTCTTTGGGTTCCTCTATTACATTACTTAAAAAATTCCCAGTACACAGAGGAATATCATTATTTAAAAATTCTTCACCATATCTCAGTATAGAATAGTTTGAATTAATATCTAAAATGGCTGAAAAACTATCTCAAACCTTAGGATAATAACTTTCTCAACGATTTTTATATATGGGAAAATCAGTTGATATTCCCAAACATCCAAGTAATGGGTCTTGAACAGTCTCTTTCCCAAAAACTGTATAGAGTTTCCCTTGAGATTGAATAATCATATTTAAAACATAATGAGGACAAGCTTCAAAGAAATCTTTTGTAATATCATAAATTTCTCAAGAAATTTTGCATTTATTTGCATTGTCATATATATCTCTTGTTTCTTCTTCTGGATTATATCAACTTAAACAGTTAGGAAGTTCAAGATTTTCATTATAAGCTTCTTTTCAAATTTTTAATATGTCAACTCAGCTATAAGTTCAAATAACATAAAATTCATCTCAGACTTTTGGAAGTTTTTCTTTTGATAAATCATACAGTAAAGGAGTAGTACAAACTGAATTATCTCAAGCTCAATATAATACATAACCAAAATCTCATCACTTTAGTTTTATTCTTAGGTTTAAACAAGAGGTATCTCTTCATAAAGGAACTTTAATAGATTCAATAATTCCTTTTGCTTTACATTTATCTGCTGTTTCAAATAATATTTCAGCATTATTTTGAGGAGTTCAATTTTCTGTACTATATGTTGTTTTCATATGATTTTAGTTAGCAAGTTTTATTTGTATAATACTTTTGATTCGTCATTTATCAGCATTATTATAATAGATAGCATTTATATTATAATCAATATTTGATCAATAATAACCTGTAGCCACTTATATTATTGTATCAGTATGCAACTATAGCATGAGTTGGGATATTAATTACTATTGGATTTCCTTTATTAATTTCTGATTTTATTATGTTTAGTAAAGTCGTTCCAAGCAAAACTGAACATAAGTGTATATACTTAAAATTAAAATGCAAATAAAAAGGTAATATGTAAAATATACTATAATGAGTGTATTTATGAAAAAATAACGAAGAAATAGAATTTAATCTACTTCTTTAAAGGATTGATTTTATACATTTTTAAAAGTAAAATTCAAATAATAAGCAAAAGAAAAATAATTCATCAGAGGTAAAAATCTTTATAAATTATATTTTTTTCCTGAATTATATTTTCTGGAACTTTATCAATAATACTCCATTCACAATTTTGTATATTATCCCAATTTAGATTTTGATTTTTTGTGCTATTGATAAGATAATTATCAAAATCATAATATTTTCTTATCACATAATAAAAAGTATCTCAAATTTTTGGGGTAAGACTATTTCAAAGATCAATATACTTTCCAGCACAACTTATTTCTTTTGCAATAGTTCAACTTAGATCCCTATAAAAATCTTTATTTTCTTGAACAGTGATATGGTGATATGCATAATTATCATCTCTTAATATCACATCATATATTGTAAAACAATTATTTGATTGTATTTTCATAGGGGAAAAATATATTATTTTTCCATGTATTTTACAAATACTTTTATCCCATTCATTTGGTACTGATTCAATTATAATTCATTTCTCTGTTTTTATTTGAGTCATAATTTCTCTATTAATTTATATTAATTTTTGTTATTCAGTAAGTATAGCGAATATTTCCGCTGTAATACATTGAATTTATATTATAGTCTATATTTGAACTATAGTAAGTAGTTCAACTTAATAAAGTATATCACCATCACATATTTATTCTAACTATAGGAGTGGTTCAAGTATTTTTATATCAATATCATACTACTGAGTGCCCTCCACTTTGTCCATTACTTGGTTTTAAATGTAAAACTACAGGTCTATTATTATTAATTTCAGTTTTTATTTGGGAAAATAATGTAGTAGTATCTCAAGTTTCAGTAACTGCTGTAGATGAAGAATATCATTTATCTTTTGCGTATTGTATTCAATTTTTAAAGTTGGATTGTGTTACTCAAACTTCATATATATCGTGAACTGAATTATAAATATAATATCAAGACATTTGGATTTTTAAAGTATCAATAACACTTTTTATAATTGGATCAAAATTAGAAGGGGTACTTGAAACTGAAGCAGCAGTTCAAGGAATTAAGTTTCATTTTCCATTTCTATCATAATAACCATAAATTATTGCCATGGCTGTAGGAGAACATCAACTATATGCTGATTTTCAGTTATAAGTTGTTTTGTATTGATGATAGCAAGGAGTTCTACTTCAGCAATCTGGAGTATTACTTCAAATTATAAATATATTTGATGCTCAAGGTGAAGTATAACTATTATTTCATTCATCCACATCAGCAAGTGCTAAATCCAAATACTTAAAACTCACTTCTTCTTTTCCATTGGTTTGTTTTTTCTCCTTGAGTTCTTTTTTTATTTCTTTAAACTCTACAGATTTTTTAAAAGTTTTTGCTTCTTTTTTACTTGATTCAATCTTTTCTTTTAAAGTATTATTTTTCTTTGTTTTTACTTCTTGTAAAGAAAGTTTGTTCTTTTCAGAAGCTTCATATCAAAAATCATCTTGAGGATCAATAGAAGAAATATTTCCATTTCTTTTATTTTCTGCATATTGTTCAAAAGGACTGAAATAATAGAGCATATTTTCTTCAATTTTACTTTCATTTTTTGCTGATAATACCTCACTTGGAGTATTTCCAGAAGTAGAAGCGATCGGTATGGCAACATCATCACCATCAAAATTAACCATAATAAATCCACAATCAGGATTTTTATCACAACTTACTTTAAATTCTATATAAGAAGGAGTTTCACTCTCAGTATAAAAATATTTTCCTTCTCAAAAAAGAGTAGGATTTTGGTCTTGCCAATTTTCATCGAAACTTGAATTTTTTATATATTCATTTGCAATTTTCTTTGCATTTTCATAAGTAAATTCATTCCAAGCAAAACTGAAACTATAAAATCCTATAATTCCAGCTAAAATAATTAAAAAAATCTTTTTCATAGTTTTCAAAAAATTAAAAATATAAAAATGATTTTGCAAAATCTATTAAGAGTATATATACTAAAATATAAATAGCAAATAAAAAATATATTTTATATTTATATTCTTATGAAAAAATAAAAAAAGGTTTGTGAATTCCACAAACCTTTTTATTCCACTTCAATGATTTCAATAATTGGGAATTCTTTTCCATGTTTTTGAATATCGCTTACTGCTATAACTTTATCTCAAGCCATAAAATTATTTTCTTTTTTCAATTTTTCTATCGCTCATTCTACATTATTCATATAATCATCATTCCAAGACTCAAGAAGTTTTGGTCTTATTCAGTAGAGAATATTCATAAAATTTAAACTTTTCGTTGTTTTTGTAAAAGCATATACATCAATATTTGGTCTAAATGCAGCTGCTAAACGAGCAAGAAGTCCAGTTTTTGTAAGAATAATAATTGCTTTTGCATCCAGTTCTTCTGCAATACTAATTGCATGTTTTATAAGTGATTTTTTCTCAATATCACGAGTATTAAGCCCATTATTTGAAAACTCATTGTGAATATTTTGTACTCATTTTTCAGTTTCAATAATAACCTTTGCCATCATTTGAATAGATTCAATTGGATATTTTCCAGTAGTTGTTTCTCCAGAAAGCATTGTACAGTCAGCACTTGCCATAACACTATTGTATATATCACTTACTTCTGCTCTTGTAGGAAATGGATTTTCGATCATCGTTTCTAGTAAGTGAGTAGCAATGATAAAAAATTTCCCATATTTTAAACACAATTTTGCAATTTCTTTTTGATAAAAGGGAAGTTTTTCAATCGGAACTTCAATTCATAAATCTCATCTTGCTACCATTACTCAGTCGGAATGTTGTATAATTTCTTCAAGATTTTCAATTGCTTCTTGGTTTTCTATTTTTGAAATAATTTTTATGTGAGTTGCAGAGTATTCTTTTAAAATATCTCTGAGTTCTTGAATATTTTCTTTATTTCTTACAAAACTCATTGCGATAAAATCATAATCATTTTCTATAGCAAAAAGTACATCTTCTTTATCTTTTGAGGTAATTCCAGGAAGTTTTAATTTTACACCAGGAAGATTTATGTGTCTTTTACTTCCAATAATACAAGTATTCAAAACTTCTCAAATTAAAAAATCATTATGAGTTTCTTTTACTCTTACATTACAAAGCCCAGAATCAATAATAATAGTTTCTCATACTTTTATATCTTCAAGTAAATATTCATAATCACAAAAAATATCATCTTCTCATCTTTTTGCATCATCAACTACTATTTTTACATTATTTCAAGCAATTAGTTCAATCTTTTTTTCTACAATTCCAGTTCTTATTTCTGGTCATTTTGTATCAAGTAAAAGACTTAACTGAGTTTTTCATTCTTTATTAAGTTCTTTTATAGTATCAGCAATTGGTCTTGCTCCATCAAAAGTTGCGTGAGAAAAATTAAATCTCACAATATTTACTCATGAATGATACATTTTTTCAAGTTGTTCTTTACTTTGTGTTACTGGTCAAACAGTAGCAATAATTTTTGTTTTTTTCATAAAAAATTATTAAAAAATAAACAGGTAAAAAG
>DKNE01000007.1 GCA_002470645.1 Patescibacteria group bacterium UBA7396 | reverse complement strand
ATATATTATTTATTAAATATATTTGCATGAAAAATATAAAATTATGACTATGTATTGCTATAGTAATCCTTATAACATCTTGTTCTCAAACAAATGATATAGTTAATACTGATGTTGATGCTTGAGCATTAGTTGAATCATCTACTGGAAGTATTTCTATAGATGTAACAAAAAAATACCATTATTTAGATAGTTTGAATTTAAGTTTTAATGAAGATACTTTTGGAGATTTAATTTCGAAAACTCCTTATACGATTGTATATTTTTATCCTCTTGATTTTACACCAAATTGTACGATTCAAGCGCTTGATTTTTCTGCTATGATAGATGATTTCGCTTGACTTTGATATCAAATTATTTGAGTTTCAAAAAATGATATCGAATCACATAAAGCATTTGCAGAAGCTAATAGTTTAAAAATTAAATTAATTCAAGATAAAAATTCAGATTTATTAAAAGAATTTTGAGCTTTATGAGAACTAACAACATATTGAAACGGAGATGAGGTAACAGATATTATTCGTTCTACTGTAATTATTGATCAAAATGGAACTCCTCTTCATGCATTTTATGATGTTGAAGCAGTATGACATGCTCAAAGAATTTTTGACTTTATTAAAAATAAATAATTTTTCTTACTTTCCTCTTACTTAAGTCTTGTATTATGTACAAGACTTATTTTTTTATTTTAACATTATGCAAGAAAAATGAATATCTTTTTTAATAGGAATAGTAATGTGAGTGACTATAACACTCGCATATTCATATATTTTTAACACAAATACTCCACCTCAAATGTGACCATGATGATGAAATATGCAAATGACAGATGAGAGACTCAGTCAAATGGCAGAAAGACTTTGAATGACAAAAGAAGAGCTACAAAAAGAAATTGATGCTTGAAAAGATATTAGAACTCTTATGCAAGAAAAGGGAATTACCCCACAATCAGGAAATTCTTCAGGAAGAACTCAAACTTCAAATTAATTTATAACATAAAAACAAATCAATATGATTACGAAAGTATTTAAAAAAATGAGTATATTTTATTTTATAATATGAATTTGAGCAGGAAGTTTTTGATATTATTATGTTTTTATAAAACAAAGTTCAGAAGTACAAACTTCAGCTTCATCTTCTACATCTGAAATAGTTGCGAGTTGAAGTTTATCTCAAAGTATTACTGTAGTTTGAAACGCTGAATTAACTGATGAACAACAACTCAAATTTAATAAAACGGGAAAAGTTACAGCAGTATATATTAAGGAATGAGATAGTGTAAAAAAAGATGATTTAATTGCTGAATTAGATAAATCTCAAGCACTTATTAATATTGAACAACAACAGTTAAATATAGAGAATGCAAAATTAAAATTACAAGATCTTTATAAACCACTTGATGCAAGTAAAATAATGGAATATGAAAAAAATATTTCTCAAGCAGAGGATAATATTGAAATTGCGAAAAAAGAGCTTGATTTACTTTTAAAAACTCAAGCAACCAGTGTTCAAAATATTGAAAAAAATATAGAATATAAGAAAAAGGATATTGAAATACTTGAAAAATCTTTAGTGGATGCTGAGGAAAGTTATCAAGTGACCGTAAAAGAACAACAAAAATCTTTAACAAATACTGAAATCGAAATTCAAAATACTTTTGATACATTTCTTTTAGACTTTAAAAAAGAACTTACAGGAATTGCTGAAAATATAGAAACCATTGATTATATTTTATGATATACAGAAGCTAATAAAACTAAAAATGATGTATTTGAAATTTATCTTTCTGCAAAAGATTTAACATTAAAAAATCAATCTGAAATTTATTTTTCTCAAGCGATATCTTCATATCAAAAGGCTCTAAAAGCTGATGATAGTGATATAAGAAGTCTTTTAAGCTTAGAAAAAGAATTATTTGATAATATGTATTATGCTTCAGATTATACGTATAAAGCATTAGAAAATAGTGTGGAAGCAGCCAGTTTAACAGCAAGTGAAATTTCCTCAAAAAAATCTTCTATGTCATCTATTCGTTCAAAAATGCAGTCAGGACAAGCAACTGTTTTGAGTTATGAAAAAAAATTAGATACTTTAACGGATGTAGACTTAGTAAAATCATCACAACAACTTACTTTAGAAAAATCAGTAGATAATATTACTTCTATAAAGAATAATTTAGACAAAGCTAAAAATGATTTAAAAAATTTAGAAAAAAATTTGACTGAAACACTAGAGGATAATAAATTAAAATTAATATCAAAACAGAATTCTATTAAGAATTTACAAACAGGTCTTGAAATTACAAAAAAAAACCTATCAAGAAGCTTTAGAATGACCAACGACTACAAATGTAATCAATTTACAAAATGAGATAAAAAAAGCAGAATTAAATTTATCTGATGCAAAAAAAGAACTTGATAATTTTGAATTAAGAGCTCCATTTTCATGAATTATTCGTAAAGTAGATTTACAAGTTGGAGATAATTTAGCAAGTGATAATTCTAAATATGTCTATATAGAAAATCCTGATTTAATTGAAATACCAGTGCTTCTTGACCAAGTAGATATAGTAAAAGTAAGTATTTGACAGAAAGCTACTATTACATTTGATGCCTATCCTACTCAAAAAGTAGAATGAGAAATTCAACTGATTGATTATACGCCAGTACAATCTTCATGAGTGGTTTCATATACTATAAAAATTGTTATTACTGATGAAAAATTTGATAAAAAAGTATTATCATGAATGACAGCAGATATTGAAATTATAACGTTAAAAAAAGATGATGTGTTAGTAGTTTCAACAAAAGCTATTTCTACTCAAGATAATAAAAGTTATGTAAATATAGAAAAAAATGGAAAAATTCAAAAAGTAGAAATAGAAATTGGAACTGCCTCATCTTGAAAGACAGAAATACTTTCTTGATTATCGTTGGGGGATAAAGTAGTTATTACTGAAGTAAAAAGTACTAGCTCTAGTAGTAACTCTTCTTCAAGTACAAATTCTCTTATTACTCTTCCATGAGGATGAGGTGGGAATAATAGATCAACATGAGGATGATTTTGATGATGACCATGATTTTAATATTATAAACAATACAAATATGATTACTTTAGAAAATATCACTAAAGAATATAAAATGGGGGATAGTATTCTTCAGGTTTTAAAATGAATTAATTTACAGATTGATACATGAGATTTTGTTTCTATTATGTGACCTTCTTGAAGCTGAAAATCAACGCTTATGAATATTATTTGAATGTTAGATGTCCCAAGTACTGGAAAATATATTTTTGATGATATAAATCTTTCATGACTCAGTGAGGATAAATTGGCACCTATAAGATGAAAAAAAATATGATTTATATTTCAAAGTTATAATTTGATTCCACGTATGTCTGTTATAAAACAAGTAATGCTTCCTCTTGCATATGCTTGAATGAATAAAAAAGAGAGATGGGAAAAAGCAAAAAAAGCTTTAGAAAGAGTATGATTATGAGAGAAAATAAATCATAAACCAAGTGAACTTTCTTGATGACAACAACAAAGAGTAAGTATAGCAAGAGCTCTTGCTATAAATCCAAGTATGCTTTTAGCAGATGAGCCAACTTGAGCTCTTGATACAAAAACATGAAATGAAATTATGTTATTATTACAGGAATTAAATCAGGAGGGAAAAACAATAGTTCTTATTACTCACGAACCAGAAATAGATAATTTTGCAAAAAAACATATCTTTATCAAAGATTGATTTATTCAGTAGTTATTCTGTGGAATCTTTTTCTATTTATTTATGATTTAATCTTTTTTCAAATGATTTCTTTATATGAAAATTTTACGAATTCTCTTGAGTCAATACGAGCAAATAAACTCAGATCTACTTTAAGTATGTTATGAATAATTATATGAGTTTCTTCAGTAATTATTTTAACTGCAATTTGAGCTGGAAGTCAAAAATCAATTGTTGATAAAGTAGAGGAAATGGGGACAAATATTCTTACTATTTCACTCAATCGTATGTGATGAGTGAATTCTAGGTCAGTTGCAAGTGATATTTTAGATCAAAATCTTGTGAATGAAATCAAAAAAATATCTTGAATAAAAGCTATCGCACCAGTTATTTCTACAAATGGACAGCTTATTTATTGATCAAGTAATACCAGTGCATCTATTCTTTGAATTAATAGTGAATATTTTACTGCAAAAAATATTAATATTTCATATGGAATGTGATTTACTCAAATACATCAAGATAATCTTGATAAAGTAGCTATTATTTGACAAACTATTTTAACTGATTTATTTTCATGAGTTGAACCTATAGGTAAAAATATCAAGGTGGGAAATAGTGTTTTTGAAGTCATTTGAGTTATAGAAGAAAATTCAACATTAGACAGTTCAATATTTATACCTATATCTACCGCATGAATTCGTATAGTTTGACAAAAATATTTTAGTGAAGTAATTATTGCAGTTGAAAATTCAGATACTATTTCTCAAACTCAAGAAGAAATAAATAATAAACTCATTGAATTTTTAAATATCGAAAATACTTCATCTTTACCATATCGTATAAGAAATCAAGCAGAAATGCTTTCAAATTTAAGTTCTATTACAGAAACTTTAACTATGTTATTATCTGGAATTGCTTGAATTTCATTACTAGTAGGAGGTATTTGAGTTATGAATATTATGCTTGTTTCAGTTACAGAAAGAACAAAAGAAATTTGAATTAGGAAAGCAATTTGAGCCGGGAAAAACGATATTTTAGTACAATTTTTAACAGAAGCAGTTACCTTAAGTATTTTATGATGAATGATATGAGTAGCTTTGAGTTTTTGAGTAGTCCAACTTTTAAATTATTTTTCTATAGCAGTTATAGTTACACAATGATCACTCTTATTAAGTTTTTCATTTTCATTTTTAATTTGAGTAGTTTTTGGTCTTTTACCAGCTTATAAAGCATCAAAACTCAGACCAATAGAGGCATTAAGATTTGAATAAAAAAACTATTTTTTAAAAAATAGTTTTTTTATTCAATAATAGAACCCAAAAATTATGACCATTCAGATTACAATATAGAGAAGATAATCGTTATATTTATAAGCTTCTTTTCATAAATAAACATAAAGTATGATAAGTGGAAGTTCTCAAATAAGTCATGCAATAAATGTTTTTCAGATATTATATTTTACAAATCAAGCTGAATAATAGAGTATATCTACTGGAATAATAGGGAAAAGTGATCAGAAAAAAATTACCTTAAATCCATTTTGTTTTATTTTATCGTTATATTGAGAAATGAGTTGAAATTTTTTATTTTCTTTTAAATCTTCTCAAAATACATATCATACAAAATATGTTTGAAGTATTCCAATTCAAACTCCTACAATACTAAGACCGAGAGTTAGCCAAAAATTTTGTAGAAAATAACCACAAAAAAGTATGGCAACTGTTGAAGGGATAAGAAGATAGTTTCTAAATATGTACAACAAGAGTACAATGATAATTTTTATTTCCAATGTAAATAGATTTTCTCTAAAAATATCTTCTAAATTAAAGTCTGATAAATAAATATACGTACTTGCACTTATTCATAAAATAAACAAAAATATAATTATGAGAGTAAAGATTTTTTTATGACTGTGTTTCATGATATTTTTTACAAATATAAATAAAAGCAGGTGGAAGGTTTAAGGGCGTAAATTTATAATTTATTTGTGGGAAAAAATATTGAATTTGATTTTTATTTTGAAGAAAATATTGATATTGTATAAAAGTTCAGTTGTTTTTGAGAATATTTTTTGATTCTTTGAGAATATTTCAAACAACATTTTTTTTAATAAAAGATAATGGGAGACTACTAATAATATAATCTACTGAGTTTTCTTCAAAATATTTTCTTATATTACATACATCTTCCTTATAAATTTCAATTTTAGGATTATTTTTATATTTTTCTTTTAAGAAATTATAAAAGTCTATATTAATTTCAAAAATACTAATTTTTGAATTTGGAGTTGTTTGTTTTAATAGTTCGTCAGTAAATACTCAATCTCAAGGTCCATATTCAACAATAGAAATATCTTGAGAAAAATCAATACTACAAGTCATTTTTTTATATAAGAATTTTGATGAACGACCTATAGATCCTATATTTGAATAATCTTTTATAAATTTTTTATTGAAAAACATTTTTTGATTTTAGTATATAATTTTGCTTATTGTAGAAAAAAAATAAAAAATACAAATTTTTCTTACTTGTTTCTTAAAAAAAATAGTTAAAATATAAAAAATATTTATATAACTTAGTTTTTATGAAAATTTTACTTATTGAAGATAATATTCAAATTTCAGCAAATATAGTGAGATATTTATCTTTACAAAATATTACTTGTGAATCATCTCAAGATTGAAAAAATGGTTTATATAAAGCACTATCTAATCATTATGATGTAGTAATATTAGATATTAATCTTCCAGAATTAAATGGTTTAGATGTATTAAAAAGTATAAGAGAAAAAGGCGATAATACACAAATTATTATGCTTACTTCTAATTCAACAAAACAAGATATTATAGATGGATTAAATTTGGGAGCTGATGATTATCTTACAAAACCTTTTGATTTTGAAGAGTTATTGGCAAGAATTCAAGCTCTTAGTAGAAGAAATTTAAAAAATAAATCAAATACTCTTCATTTTTGAAAAAAATATATTCTTGATATTGAAAAGACAGAATTTTATCAAGAAAAAAATATGATAAAATTATCACCTCTTGAGTTTAATCTTTTAAAATATTTAGCTCAAAACATATGAAGAACCATTTCTCGTCAAGAATTATATGAAAAAGTTTGGGGGGAGTTTGATGGTGATATAATGTTTTCAAAAACAGTTGATGTTTATATTTGATATTTGAGAAAAAAATTAGATAATGAGGTTATTCAAACAGTAAAATGAATTTGATATAAAATTAATGAATAAAAATATGGAGAAAATGGATTTAAAAAATACTAAAAAACAACTTGCTATCATGTTTGCTGTGATAGTATTTTGTGTATCCTTTTTTTTAGAATTGAGTTATTTTACTATTCGTTATACAAATTTAAGTTTTTATGAAAAAAAAGAATTTAATCTCATAACCAATCAATTATCAGAACAATTTAGTAATAATCCAATGGTATTTAATATATTTTTAACAGAAGGACTTAGATTTCGTCCTCCAAGAGAAGAATATAACAAACAACCTGAAAGAGCTTTGAGGTTCTTAAATTTTATGGTTTTAGATTCATCTTGAAATATTATAGCACAAAATTTGAATCAAAATATAGTGTTTTCTGATAAAAATATTTCATCTCTTCAATATAATATATTAAAAAAAGTTTCTGATTCAGTATTAGCCAAAAAAGTAGATATTTCATATTTTTGATGAGATATTAAGGATATTATTTTTATAAAAGAATTGTCATATTCTTTAGAGAATTATTTTTGGGATGTATTTTTTTTCTTTCTTGTTACGGTTTGTTTTTCTATTGTATTTTATTATATCGGAATATTTTTTGTTGATAAAAATTTGAAACCAGTAGAAGAGGCGTTAGCAGATATGAATGATTTTATTCACAATGCAAATCATGAACTTAGAACTCCAATTTCTGTTATCAGTTCCAATTTACAACTTATGAAAGCTACTAAATCTTATGAAGTTGATTTAGTTTCTGACTCACTAAATGAGATAAAAAGAATGGATAATCTTATACTTGAACTTTCCAATTTTTCCGATATTCAAAGTATTTCTGAAAGTATAGAATTAGATATCCAAAAAGAAATACAAGATATAATAAATGAGTACCAAAAAGAAATAGATGCTAAAAAAATTAATCTTACTTTTACTACTATAAAAAATTTTTCTACTAAAGCCAATACAGAATATTTTTATATAATGTTTTCTAATTTACTCAGAAATGCTATTAAATATAATTTTGAATCTTGATCTATACATATAAATTTAGATAAAAGTAAAATTTCTATTTCAAATACAGGACTTCCTATTGAATCATCAGATCTTCCACATATTTTTGATAGATTTTTTAAATGAGAAAAAGCTAGAAATACACAATGATTTTGAATATGACTTTCGCTTGTAAAAAAAATATGTGATATATATAAATGGAAAATTTTAGTAAAATCACAAAGCCAAAAAACGATATTTGAAATAGTATTTAAATAAGTATTCAGATATTATTTTATTTCCCATTCACTTATTTTACATATTCCATTATTTCATTTTTTTTGACAAACTCTTGTATAAATGATACCATTATAACTCTCTATGTTTATATTTTCAGATAAATAGTTAATATATTGATAGTTCTTATTAAGACTTCAGGTGAGTATTTCTATTGAATTTTCATATTGAAGAAGAAAAAAATATTCTTCTTCATTTATTGATGAAAGATCTAATTTTGTTAAAATTTTATCTGTATTCTTTTTTAAAAAATATAGATAATTATTTTTTTTATACTCCATACCAATCCTGTCATCATGTTTGATAATTTCTGTAAAAGCTAACATAATTATTCAAATAATAATTGTAATCACTATCACTGATATAATAGTTTCTCAATGTGTATTTTTTTTCATATAAAAATAGTAAAGTTTTTTTTATTAT
>DKNE01000017.1 GCA_002470645.1 Patescibacteria group bacterium UBA7396 | reverse complement strand
GTAACTTCTGTTTCAACTGGAGCAACATCACCTTCAACTGGAGTAACAGCTTCATCTTGTTTACCACAAGAAGCTAAACCTAACATAGCAACTAATGCTAATGTAGCTAATAATTTTTTATTCATTTTTAAATTTTTATGAATTAAAATATAATAATAATTGGCAGTCGTGATTATAGATAAAAATAAGAAATATCAATTTTAAACATATTTACATTTTTTAAATATGTTTTATAATATATAAATTGTAAAAATTTGACATTGAGAGTAATAGGAATAATATATTTGTATTTAAAAGTGAGTAGTTTTTATGGTTTTAAATTTTTTAAGAGACTTTCAAGCAAAAAAAGTTCAAACGGAAAAAAAAGAAGATATATGAATTATTTTATGACTTTTATTTTATATTGATTATCAAAAAGTTGTTTGATGTATTTATAAGAAATGATTTTTACAATATAGGTATTTCTTATTTGATGACGTATTATCCCAAGAAAAAAATACTTTTTTCATATTAGAAAAAGATTCATCTCAAGAATTTTATGAAATATGTTGAAAGTGAGTGAAAAACCAAGATTGAAAATATATAGGGTACATTTATGATCTTGATATAAATGTAGTTCATAAATTACTTCACATATATATTGACACTTGATATGATTTTTCACTTGACAGAAAAAATTTAATAAAACGAAAAATTATAAAAATTTCTGTAAAAGCTATTTTAGCTTATGAAAAAGATTTTATTATAATAGAAGATAAACAAACTATAAAAGAAAATAAAAAAACACTTGAAAATATTAGAAAAGTTTTTATAAATATACCCGAACCTAATTATAATCTTAACTTTAAAAAATATGAATAGAAGATCATGAAATAATAAAAAAATTTTAAAAACATTTAAGGATTATTTAGTACCAATATTTTTTGTTTTTATTATACTTATTTTAATATTGAATTATATTTTTTGATGAGAGAGTACTCCTGTTGTATCAAATGAGGATAATTCTTCCTTCACAACTACTCTTTCTTCTCCTCAAACAGAGGCATATGTTGAATATAATGGTGGAAATAAAACTAAAATAGAATGAGATGTGTCATTATATAAATCTGAAAAATTACAAGTTGTTTCAGAATCAGTAAAACTTTCAGATGAATCATCAACATTTCATTTAAATAGATTATGAGAGTTGAGATTTAATGAAGATAAAAGCTTTACTCTATATTCATCTGATTTATGGGCATCTGTAGAAAAAGATATAAATATAGAAATGAGATATGCAAAAATACAAGCAAGCAAGGGGAGTGTATTTTCACTTTCTCAAAATGAAGTTGCTAGTACTATATACGTTGTTTCATGAATGGTTGAAGTAAAAAACCTTGCAGGAAGCTCAACAGTACTTAAAAAATGAGAAAAAATTGTGATTATGAGAAATAATGCAAATGATAAATCATCTGATTTATCTCTATCAAAAGAATCAATAGATGATTATATAAAAAATGAAGATTGGTTTTTAAAAAATAATGGAAATTTTTATTTGTCTCAAAGTGAGTCATCAACTACAGCAACTGGGGTAACAAATACATGAACTTTATCTGGAAATACTTCATGAAATCAATTCTATATCTCATTTAATAATTTGTTTGATGATGCTGAAGTATCATCAGATAAAATGGATATTACTTGAACTATTATTGATGATAGAGTTGCTATTATAAATATTAATGGGAAAAGTGCTGATATAAATATTCAAGATAAAACTTTCTCATTAAAAGAATTAAATACTTCAGCAAGAGTAAATGATATTGTTTATAAATTATATGATTCAAACTCAACATTACTTTATAAATCTGTAATTACTCTTCATAATTCTAAATGATCTACAAGTGCTTCATCATCATGATGAGCAACTCAATGATGACTTGCTCAAGTACAAAATTACCCTATTGCTACTTCACCATTATATCAAATTATTACTCCCAAACAAAATCCATATACTACTACTGAAAATGTAGTAAGAATAGAAGGAACATTACCAGCAAGAACAGTGAAAAAAATAGTAATTAATGATTTTCAACTTCAAAAATTTATAGCAAATTCGACATATTGGCAATATTTCGCAAATAGTGAATTTGGAAATTTAAAACCATGAGTAAATATTTATAAAATACAATTTTATTGAGAATGAGATAGTATAGTATATGAAACAAACTTTACTATTATAAAAGAAGAACTTCCAACTTCATCAGAACAACAATAAAAAAAGAATTCCTAAGAGGAATTCTTTTTTTATTGTTTTAACTACATGTACATGTAGCTACTTTTTGTCTGCTACTTCCTATTTCATATGCGGATGTCCCGTTTAAAGAAGACGTACATGATGTTGTATTTGGATTTATATCAGTAGTTCATACAGGTCAAAATACTGCGTGATATTGCCATTTACAAGAGTTTGAAGTAGATGTGTTATTTGATGAACAAGAAAGTAAAGTTGCTGATCCTGCCGATACGATTTGATTTCCATATGCTGCAAAAAACTCATAGTTTGCTACAGGGAATTCATTTGCTTGTCAAGAACCAACAATTCTATTAGTTCCACTCCATTCATCTTCTCTGTAATTTCTAAAATCAGCGGGATTAGTACAATTTGATGTTCCAGCTAATCTTGCACATCCTTTAGGTGGATTTGATTTATCTACTCCATCAACTACAACATACCAAGTTTGGTTTGCACAAGCGGTACTTCATAAACTACTCATAGAGTTTCAAATTTTTGTTGTAGGAGTTCCAATACTAGTACTTCCTCCACAATTTGTTAAACTTGCTGATCCTGCTGGCATAATTTGATTTCCATAAAGAGCAAAAAATTCATAATTTCCTACAGGGAATTGATTTGCTTGTCAACTCGTAACAATTCTATTATTTCCACTCCATTCACTTGCAGTATAATCTCTAAAATCAGCAGGATTAGTACAAGCGCTTGTACCAGCTAATCTTGCACATCCTTTAGGTGGATTTGATTTATTTACCCCATCAAGCACAGCATACCAAGTTTGGTTTACACAAGCAGAGTTAGAGAGGTTATTCATAGAATTTCAAATTTTTGTTGTAGGATTTGAAGCAGTTCCATTTTGTAGATATATTTTTACTACACTATTTTCCATTTTTATACTATCACAATATATATTTCCGCTCGTTACTCTCGGAGTACATCATGAAGCAGTTGCTATAGAATATCATGTTTGTTTAATTTGAAGAATGTTTCACATTGGTGAACTTCTTTCAAAATTTTCTGGAGTTTTCCCATTTGTATCTGTAGTATAACTTGCTACTACACTAGTACTCATTCCTATAATTGAAATAATATCTACTCATACTCCAGATATAGGTTGTTGAGTAGTATTATCATAGACATAGATAGTAATACCACTTCCAGCACTTTTTGCTTCACAGTTTGTTTTACTAGCATTGATGCTATAACCAACTTTACATCCCCAAGTACATCTTCCTCATAAATCTGCATAATGCCAAGTTACATTTGAGTCAGGTCAAGCAACTACATTTGTATAAGGTCTTACTAATACTCATGCTCAAGAAGGTGGCGGAGTACCAATACATGCTTCCTGAGTAGTACTTGTATTTGTGTTAGTATTTGTGTTAGTATTTGTGTTTGTGTTTGTGTTAGTATTTGTGTTTGTGTTTGTATTAGTAACTCCACAATTTCATAGTAATTGACACAAGAAGGTATCAACATCAATTTCTCCACTGAATTGAGATTGTAAATTTTTTACTCAGCTACTTAGATATGTTATCATTTGGCTAATCGTTGTATTTGATCTATATTTTTCTGATAAAAGAGAAAGTTGTTGTTCTAATGATTTGAGTAAGTTTTCATATTTAGTATCATTATTTAAATCAGTTCTCATATTTGAAACTTTTATAAGAAAAGCATCTAATTTTTCCTTATAAGGGACTGTTGTATTAGTAGTAGTTGTTGAAGATGTAGAATTTACAGCTTGTGATGATGTTCAAGCAATAGAACAACTATTTGTTAAATCACAAATAAAATAGTAATATTTTCAACTATATGAAAAACAATCACTTCTTTTATAACTTGGAAAATCTTTGTTGTATCTATCCTTTATAGTAGTACATTCGTTTCCTGTGCTAAACGAATCTGAAAGAACATTTCATTGAGTAGTTTGAGATTCTAATTCTGTTTTTGATATCTCAATATTTCAATAAGAAATAAAAGGAAACACTATTATTCACAAGGCGATACAAAGTGTTTTTAATTTTTTCATAATATATAATTAAAAAATAAAATATATAAAATACATCCCTCTTAGCTATTTTTATTATAGATAAAGAGTTCCTTGATATTGTATTTTATTTTGTTTATTTTGTCAAATTTACTTTTTGAACTATTGGCTATATTTGTTTTTGACAAAGCAACTAAAATCATTATAAAATTAAAAAATAAATATAAAAATTTAAAATCACTTTAATTACAATAATCATAAGATATGAAAAAAATACTTGCATTTATAGTACTATTTTCTTTTTTGTTTCATTTTTTATTTCCTCTTTCACGTGCACTTGAAACAAATGGCTTATCTAGCCCATGGACTTTTGAAAAAGCCCAGCATCTTGCTGGAAGAGCTCTTATTGGAGCAACTCCACAAATGATAGATTCACTTTATAATGCTGGAAGCGCACAAAATGCTGTAAATATATTGTTTCCCAATCAAAATTGACCAAACAGAGCACAATATTTACAACAACTCGAAAATTTTAAAGGAGATAGTTTTAATGTAAGTGATACTAATGCAAACAGAAAAGCGTATGCATTTGCGTATTATGCTGATCCATATGAAGCAAAAAGAAAATTATTTTGATTATTTGAAGATATTTTTCCAGTTGATAGAGATGGTGCTGGTGCTACAAATATTAATTTTCCAGATATAGAAAATCATTTTAAAATACTCTATGAAGAGACCTTATGAAATTATAAAAAAATGATAAAAAGAGTCTTATTTGATACTCAAAATCCAGAGAATAGTTTTGCTATGTGAAAATATTTAGACTTATTAAATGGACCAAATAAAGATAAGCCAAATGAAAATTATGCAAGAGAATTAATGCAGCTTTTTTTGATGTTAGAACATAAACCTTGGGAAGATGCAGAAACTCCTTGAGCCATTAGAAATTATACTGAAGAAGATGTAGCTGCTTTAGCACTTATATTAACTTGATTTAGATATTGAGAAGATAAAAAAGTATATTTTGATGAGACTTTTCATAATACAAATACGGGGATAGTATTTTTATCAGGAGCTTTAAAAACAGGGGTTAATTTTTCTTTTTATGATACGGCAAGTTGAAGTATAGATAATACAAAAATTACTCAATCAATATCAGGAAATAATGGATTATGAGATAATATTATTGATTATATTTTTGCAAAAAGAGAGGCAGAAATTGCTTATTTTCTTGCATGGAGATTATTGAAATATTATGTCTATGATACCCCAACTCAATGAGAAATAGAAATGTTTGCTGAACAAATTATGAGTTATAATTTTGAATTACTTCCATCCATAAAATGGTTGCTTACCAGTGATATTATGTATAGTGATGTTTCTATGAATTCAATCAGATACAAAAATCCTATAGAATTAATGATATGAACTTTAAAACAACTTCATGCAAAAGACGAAAGTTTTCAGGTAGACTGACTCTTAAATGATGCATCACTATTAACTACTTTAGATTGGACACCTTATAACCCAAGAAGTATTTTTTGAAGAGAATGATTTGATCATAACGAAGCTTTTATGAATGCTTATTTTCACAATCAATGGGTAACTTATGCCTCAAAAATAGCATTTACAACAGGAACCTGATACTATAATCTTACGCACTTTATACCAAAAACTTATAATACAAATACATGAATCTTTGATATAAAAACAAGTAAAGCAAATACTTTTTCATGAAACATATCATTGTGAGCTTTTTCACTTTCTACTGAACCAAAAGTTCTTGAAATTGATAGTATGCAAGTACAAAAAACATCTTTATTTTTACTTGATGAGGAAAATATTTTTCAAGATATTGATGATGTAGATCAGATGATTGAGGCTGATTTAAAAGAAAATAATCTTTTACCTCAAATTACAGAACTCAATGATCTATCTCAACAAACTAGTTCTTGAGAGATAATTAATTCTGATATGTGAGAAGAAAAAGAATCATCAATAATGTTACCACAAGAAAATTGAGAAAAATCAGAGCTAGAAACTCCTATTTCTCAAGAAACTTCAAATACTGGTACAGAATGAGAAAATACTTCTAGTCTATGATCTCAAGAAACTTCTATGACAGATGAAAAATCAGAAAATACCGAAGAAAACATTTCTGAAAATGATTCTCAAAATATACCTGAAGTATGAGAAAATTCAGAAAATACTATTCAAGAACCAATGATAGAATCATTAGATAATCAAGTATGATTTTTTGAGCATCATTTTAGTTCTTTCATTCCGAAAGTGTATGCAAATGATACTCAGAGCTGAACTCTTTCTTTTTTAAGTGGGACTATTGTGCTACCGGACTTCTATATACAAACAGCATCTTGAAAAATTAATATAGAATGACAATTTGATGCTCAAAAGTGAGAATTAAAAATATCTTCATGAAGTCTTATTTCAGGAAAAAATACATATAATTTTTTTGAAAGTACTATCCAAGTATTACCCTGATATGAATTTCACTCAGATATTTCTATTGAAGAGATGTTGGATCAATTAGAGCAAAATTTGTATTTATGAAGAAAAATTCCATTATGAATGAGAGAAAAATTAGCTACATTCCTTCAAGTTGATCAAAATGGATGAGCCAGAGATTTTTTACCAAATAATGTATCATATAGAAATAAATACATAAGAGCTGTTATCGCGATGTTACTTTCACAACCAGAGTTTTTACTTTTGAGTTGATATGATAAAGAGAGTAGTTGAATATCAAACTCTTGAAATACTCAGATTAACGATAGTTCAAAAAAATTAATTATGATTGAACTTTATGGTTGATATGATTGGATTAATGGAGTTATTCCTAAAAATGAATATGAATATTATTCTCAAATAAGATGATGAATGTCATATAATAAAAGTGATTTATTAGAATTTTGAGATTTTTACATCAATAAATCATTTGAAAGTTTTCAATCTTTTTATGACAGCTGAGATTTGAGAATAGTAAATAAAGTATGAACTCCAAATCATTCAAGATGACATGATACTGCTGCAATACAAGTTGCCAGTCAAAAAGCACTCCAAACAGTCTGAACTCCAGGGCTTATTTGAGAATTGATAAAAAATGACACTAATCCACTCAATCATATAGTACTTTGAACGAATAGGCCAGCTATTTATACGAATGGGAATTACATTAATATTTGATGAAGCTCTATTTTGTACAGAAATACCGTTTGAGGAACAACAAATTCAGAAAAAGAATATCAAATGTCAGTATTAAAAAATATTTTAAATACAAGAGAATATCCTTGAGATACAGTAAATAACTTTAAAAATTCAATTACATTAGATGCGGTTGGAACATCATGACAATCATCGGTATGATATACACTTGCTACCAGATTAAATTTTACAAAAAGCTTAATTGATAATGGTTTAGGAATTACTTATTATGTGCCAGGTTGAGGATGATATGATACTCATGGTGACCAGTTAAAAGCAGGGGTATATAATTTATGAGATAGGACTCGCGATTTGGCAAAAGATATCGCAGAATTTTTTACTCAAATGAAAAATTCATGAAAAGATGTTACTATTATTGTATATTCAGAATTTTGAAGAACTCTTAAAACAAATGGAACTCTTTGAACTGATCATGGGCAATGATGAGGATATTTTATACTTTCTACCAATAATAGTTTAAAACAAAATTTACCACAAAAAATTATGGGAAAAATTTCCCTTGAAAATGAATATAACGATTGGTTATGAGTAGGTATAGATTATAGATCAATATATTCAAAAATTTTGAAAAGTTTGTATAATGTTGATGTAGAAAAATATTTTGGACAAAAATTTTCTTTAGAAGAAGATTTAAATATAGATATCCCTATTCCATCGTTATTAAGAAAAGAATACAAAGAAACTTGGTGGTGAAATGTTGGGACAGAATTAAAATTTCAAGTTGATGATACAAATTTCCGTTTTAAAGATGGTTCATATTTAAGATTAAAATATGGGCAAAATCCAGAAAGTATGACTCAATTTTCAAAGTGGACTATGGATAATTATGTCTATGATGAAAAAACGAATTCATTTAATATTAGCTTGAATTTAGCCAAATGAAAACTGTATTATTATGAATTAGAAATAGTTGATAATCAATATGATAAGTATATTGCTTCTGGAAGTTTTTTAGTACCAGAAAAATATGAAGCAAATTCAACTATAAATACGATTCCGCTTACCAATGATAGTTTTTTTGCAAAATATAATAACACAGAAGTCGCTTGAGAGAAAAAAATAGATAAACTAGTTTTACTGAATAATCCATTGCAAGAAATTATTAGTACAGGAACTGTTCTTGATGAAGAGTGAAACGAAATAGAGCAAATACTAAAAACCTATACATGATGATTAAAAGATGTTACTTTTAGTGAAAATATTGTAATGACTTTTGGAACAGGAGAAACATTTATTGATACGCTAACGTCTTCTTGAAAATGGAATTGAGGTTTTATACTTCCTAAATTTATTAATAAAAATGAGTTTATTTCATGAAATGCTTCATGGAGTGGGATTACTTTAAAAAATCTTAATATAGAAAATATATTAAAAGTATGAGCAGATAGTTTATGAGTTGGGATGAAACTCAATCAAACTGTAAAAATAACTCTTCCAGTAGAGGATGAAAACGGGGATTATAAAATTATTAAAAGTGAAGATGGGATACATTGGGAACAAATTTTAGTATCACAATCTTGAAAAAATATAACTTTTGATACGAGTCATTTTACGTATTTTGCAATTTATGATAGTAAGAAAATTATTATTCCTCCAACTGAACCAGAAAACCCACAAAATCCAGAAAATCCTGGAAGTTGATGATGAAGTTCAGGTTGAGGAAATACATGAGGTAGTGGTTCAAGTTGATGAGGAAGTTCTTGAGGGTGATCATCAAGTTGATGAGGAAGCGTATGATGATGAGGAGGAGGATGAGTGTCATTCCCAAAAGATAATTGTCCTTCGTGAGATTTTTCTTCTAGTTATTATGATGGAAAATGTTTTGATGCTATAAAAACACAAACTGGAACAATCAATCAAGAAATCATAAAAGATAAAGCATATTATCAAGCAATGAAAAATCAAATTTTGGAGGATAGAAAAAAACTTAAAACAACAAATGAAGTAAAAATTATCTCTACAAATATTTGAAATTATACTATTACTGAAATCTCTTGATATAAATTGAGCAATAAAGTAAAAACTATTTCTATGTGGATATCTGCAAACAAAAAACTTTCTGATAATGAAAAAAAGAAATATATAGAAAGATTGAATGCATTTTTACTAGCAAGATATCAGTATGAAATGCAAAAAACATCCCAAGAAATGAAAAATAAATATAACAAAGAAATGATATTACTCAAATCAGTAATACAAAAATTAAAAAAGCTCTAACCTAGAGCTTTTTTAATTATTAAATTATATCAAATATATAAAAGTAAAAATCATATACTAGTTCCCAAGAGAATAGTATTTTTTTCTTCTAAAGTAAGAAAATCATTTATAAGAGGAATATATCCTATAAAATAGAGAGAAAAAATGATGCTATCGGTTTTTTTATTTGAAATATAATGATTTTTTTTATCGGTATGAAAAAAAACTAATAACAGAAGGGTAATAACAGGGAGATAGGGGAAAAGAGTATGAAAATAAAAACTTATCATAAATATAATGAAAAACACAATAAAACATATGTATCATAAATATTTTGTACTTGAAAAAAAACTTTCTCATACTATAATAGTAAAAATTCATAAAATAATACTATAGAGAGAAAAAATAAAGTAGCTACTATAAATATATGAATCTGGATTTGTAGAGAAAAACCATAAAAATCATAAAAAATATATAAATCAAAGAAAAAAAAGATTTTTATAATTTATTTTAAATGCTATGAAAAATAAATATAATGTAATGATAAGAAATAATATAGTATTAAAAGCTAAAAAATATCCACAAATAATACAGAATATAAAAACATATATTCCAGGATTTAAGATCATATTTTTAAAACTAAACTGAGAAGAAATGCTTTGAAAATGGTGATGAAAAAATGATTGTAACGGGAGAACTAAAAGCCCATATAGGCTTATAGCAATATAAAAAACTTCTATCGGTAGATACTTTTGTAATACGATTATAAATAAAAATAAAAATAAAAACAAAAAATATATTTTTATAAAAAAGGTTTGAAACATTTTTTAAAATTAAAAGGTATTATTTGTCCTTATACTGATTTTTTAAAAAAAGTCAAAATATCTATTGACAATAAAAAATATTTTTTATACTTAATTCTTAAGTTTTTATTTTTATTTTGTTTTTGAGTATGAAGAATATTGTGGAAAAATTAAAATATTTTTTACAAAGAAGAGGCGAGATTTTTATAGTAATGTGAGTAGTGGCGATAGCAGGAATTATTATGTATTCCTATTTATTATCTTGAAATAAAAACTCAAGAGATACTGTAAGGTACGCAAATTTACTTCAGATGAATGATGATTTAAAGCTATTTTATACAAAAAATAATACCTATCCACTTCCAGAAGATACTGTGAATATCACTGCGAGTGGAGAAATCTTAACCTATCAATGATATTTTTGAGAGAAAAATTTTCAAGATATGTCGATTGCTGCGATAAAAGATCCTCTTGGAGATAAAATTTTTAAATTTTTAAATTATTATACCTACACTACTGATGAAACTAAGCAAAAATTTCAACTTATGGCTTTTTATGAATCAGATGAAAAAGTAACGTATAATCCTATATCAAAAAGATTTCCGTATTTGTACTGACAAGATGTGGGAATTGCTATTGACCAGAAATCTAAAAGACCAATTCAAGAAACAAAACTTTGAGTTGATGTTATTCATACACTTGAACCATATGCTATTTATATGAATAATGAAAATGTTTTAATTGGGGATAAATTAACACTGAAAAATTATTTAGCAAATACAGAATTTTCACAAAGTTTATCTTGTTTAGATATTAAAAAATCTGGATGGAGCACCAATGGATATTATTATATTAATCCTCTTGTAGGAAGTGCATATAATAAATTTTCTCAAACTATGAAAGTGTATTGTGATTTAGAGAGTGATGGCTGAGGTTGGACGAGATTGTATTATAAAGATGGGAAAGAAACTTGTTTTAATGATGATAATATCTATAATTCAGTATTATTAGAAAAACTTTTTACCAAAGATTTTGCGGTAAGTGATAATAAAGAAACCCTTCAAAGTGAAGGAAGTTGGATATTAAAGGATGTTGACTTTTCTTATACAAATTTTAATTTTTCAAAAATGGCTAATATTGCCAATTGTAAAACTCCAACTGGAACGAGTTGGGATATGATGTATGGGAATGATAGTAATGATGGCTTAGAAACATTTTTTATGATAAAATGAGAATTAATGACCTTGTGAAAATGGAATCAAATGTTTTTCTGATGTGATAAGTTTGTTTCTATATGAGATTTAGTAAATTTGAGAATATGATGAAGAGAATGACATACGGGAGAATTTATTAGTAGTAGTTGTAGTGATTATTCTACTAAGAATAATTCCATCACATCAAGATGGGATTGGGAGAATACGAGAGCTATGTGGGTAAGGTAAATTATTTTTAATATATGTTTTATGAAACAAAAGTTATCTGTTGTTATTCCTTTTTATAATGAACAAGGAAATGTATTACCACTTTTAAAAAAAATAGAAAATACTTTTAAAAGGGATTTCTCATCATTTGATTATGAAATTATTATGGTGAGTGATGGAAGTTCTGATAATACGTGGTCAGAAATAAAGCAATCAAATTTTATTAATAAAAATGTTATAGGAATAAAATTGAATAGAAATTACTGACAATCGATAGCTATGGATGCTTGATTTCAAAAAACAACAGGAAATATAATTATTACACTCGATGGAGATGGTCAAAATGATGCAGATGATATAAAGAAACTTTATAATAAAATGATTGAAGAGGATTTAGATATTGTAGCTTGATGGAGAGAAAAAAGAAAAGACCCAATTTGGATGTTAATAATTACAAAAATTGCTAGATTTCTTAGAAAAATTCTTATCAATGATGGAGTTCATGATAGCGGATGTACACTCAGAATTTATAAAAAAGAAGTGATTGAAAATCTTTATTTATGGGCTGAGATGCATAGATATATTATAGCAATTGCCAAGATAAATGGATTTAAAATATCAGAACTCAAAGTAAATCATTTACCAAGAACTACTGGAAATAGTAAATATACTTGGAAAAAATCTATAAAATGATTGATAGATTTATTTTATATTTGGTTTATAGCACAATATAATTCTCGTCCATTACATTTATTTTGAATGCTTTGACTTATAAATGCATTTTTATGAAGTATATTTTTAATCTTTTCTTTTTATCAGAAAATATTCCATGCGATTTCTTTAAGTAGAAGTGGGTGGCTTATGTTAGGTATATTTTTTATTCAGATAGGACTCATACTTTTTATTTTTGGTATGATGATAGATATAATGATTAGAAATTATTATAATACATCCAGAGAAAAAAGGTATATTATTAAAGAAGAAATTTAATATCTTGACTATGAAAAAATTACTTATGATATGAGCAACCCCATTTTTTTCAGATAGAGGATGTCATATTAGAATTTTAAATGAAATAAAATATTTGCAAAAAGAATGATATGATATCACGCTTACTACCTATCATATTTGAAATGATATTAGATGAATGAATATAAAAAGAATTGTGAATATTCCATGGTATCAAAAAACTTCACCATGAGCATCTTGGCATAAAATATATTTAGATTTTTTCTTGCTTATTCTTTCTATAAAGCATTATTTTATTATAAAACCAAAAATAATTCATGCACATTTATATGAAGGACTTCTTATAGCATATATTATTAAAATATTAAGTGGTTTTCAGGTAAAAATTATTTTTGATTGCCAATGAAGTTTGGCATGAGAAATGCTTCACTATAACTTATCAAAAAAATCATATTTAAAAATATTTTATCATTTCTTTGTTATGATTGAAAAAATACTCTTAAAGTTACCAGATTATATATTTTGTAGCTCTGAAAATAGTTATCATATTCTGAGAGAAAAATATAAAGTTTGAGAAGAAAAAATAGATATTTTACAAGATGGCATAGATAGTGAATTATTTTGAGAAAAAACAAAAAAATTGAATATAATAAAAAATACATATGAAATTCATCAAGATAATATAGTAATTCTCTATACTTGATGACTTTCAAAAGCGAAATGAATTGATATTTTTTTTGAACATATAGATACTATTATAAAAAGTAATTCTAAAATAACTTTTCTTATTGCTGGTTATGGAGATTTAGAAAATGAGTTAAAACAAAAATATAAAAAATATGTTCAAAGTCGAAATATAATATTTACTTGAAGATTTTCATATTTTGATCTTCCACAACTTTTTTCTCTTTCTGATTATGCATTAGAACCGAAAATATCAACGTCAGAATCATCTGGGAAATTATATAATTATATTGCTGGATGACTAAAGGTTATTTGCTTTAAAACAGATTTTAATTATTCAGTATTATGAGAACAAGGAATATATATTAACAACTTTGTAGATATATCAAAAATAATCACTAAAAAAATATGAAAATCATCTTTCTCAAAAAAAGAAATCTTGTGGGAAAATATTATAAAA
>DKNE01000003.1 GCA_002470645.1 Patescibacteria group bacterium UBA7396 | reverse complement strand
AACTAAAAAAATAAACCTGAATTATTCAGGTTTATTTTTTTAGTTTTAATACTATTTTTCTCTCCTCAATTTCAACTTCTTTTTCTAAGTTACATTGAGAAATATCTCAAACGAGTGTTGATAATGTCTCTGCTTCAATGTATGCTCAAAATATTTTTATAACATCATCAGCTCCTTGTATAGTTATTTGTATTCTATCATCAACATTGAAATCCGCTTGTTTTCTTGATTCTTGAATATGTCTTACGATATCTCTGGCGTATCATTCAAGTTGAAGTTCCTCTGAAATATGCGTAGAAAGTGCGACTATTTTTCCATTTCCACTTTCGAGTATTTCATTTGAATTTTTAAGTTCACTACTCGAAACAAATTCAATTTCAAATTCTCAAGCATTGAGTTCAAAGTCTCCGACTTTTACTCACCCATTTTCTAAAGGAGTAAAATTTCCTGCTTTTGCTTCTGCGATAATAAATTTTACATCTCCTCCAAATTTTGGTCCAATAAGTCTCGCATTTGGTTTACAGATTTGAGAAGGAATTTCTTCTTGAGAGAATACTTTTATTTCTTTTACATTAAGTTCCTCACATAAAATCTCTTCAAAATATGTATCTAATTTTTGAGTTATTTTTACATATTCTAAAGGTTGTCTTACTCTTATTTTTGCGTTTGCTCTCGCAGCAAGTCCAAGTGTAATGATATCTTGTACTTCTTTAGTACTTTCACTCAAATCTTTTAAAATAAATGCTGGATTTTTTACTGGATAGAGTTCTAAGTGGACTGACTCTTTATTCGTTAGGTTTTTAAAAATATATTCTGAAACAAATGGCATATATGGCGCTATGAGTTTGGTTGTTTCTACAAGTACTTCATAAAGTGTATTATATGCTTGTAGTTTATCTTCTGTCATACCTGTCGTCCAAAATCTTTTTCTTGATCTTCTTACATACCAATTAGTGAGATTGTCCATAAATGATACAATTGGTTTTGCTCCATCATTGAGACGATAATTATCGAGTGCTTTTGTCATTTCTCCGGTCAAAATATTGAGTTCTGAAATAATCCATCTATCTAAATTATTTGATTTTTTATAATTTGGAAGTTTATAAAGTTTAGAATTTTTTATTCATGGAACTCCATAATATGCTATTTCATCTTCAAGGTTATTTATATATTTATTGATACATCTAAATACTCAACCATGACTTACGATTAAAACATTTTTTCCAGGAAATTTTTGTTCTATATTTTTATATCATTCAATGACTCTTTTTTCAAATTTTTCAATATTTTCTTCTGAATTATTTCTGTATACTTTCGTGAGATCCCTATCATTTTTACATCCATATTGAGCCGTAATTTGCTGATGAGTCATTCCTCTAAATTCTCCATATGATTGTTCTCTAAATGCTTCATTTTCAACAACTTCTACTTCATGTCATAAATAATTTTTTATAATTTCAGTAGTATGTTTGGTTCTAGTCATTGGTGATGTTACAATAACATCAAAAGATACTCATGAAACTGTTATCTGTTTTGCTAATGTTTCCGTTTCTTTAATACCAAATGTATTTAAATCAATATCATCATCTCCTCCGTTTACTATTCCATTATCATTATTATCAGTTCTTCCATGTCTTACATAATAGATATTTCCCTTTTTCGGTTCAAAATTATCTATATTTGCGTACGTAGTAAAAAATGAATACGTATTCCAAAGTGGTAAAATAACTTTTTTCACTACTTCTTCAACTCAGTTATCACTAAATCTGAGATCTTGAGATTCCACCACAGGATTATTCATTAAATAAAATCTCATAGCATCAGCTCCAGATTTATCCATCAAAATATTTGGATCGGTATAGTTTTTTAAACTCTTTGACATTTTTTTTCCATCTTCAGCGAGAATAATCCCACTTACTATACAATTTAAAAATGAAGTATCTTCATACAATGCTGTTGATAAAATGATAAGTGTATAAAACCAACCTCTGGTTTGATCGAGTCATTCAGAAATAAAATCAGCTGGGAATTTAAATTTATCTTTATTTTCAAAAGGATAGTGTTTTGAAGCATATGGCATAGAACCAGACTCAAACCAACAATCAAGTACTTCAGGAATTCTTTTTAATGTATTTCCAGTTTTTGGATTTTTGATAAGGATTTCATCCACAAAATGTTTATGAATATCAACCTCTTTTCCAGTTTTTGTATAAAAATATTTATTTCACTTTTTTTCTATTTGACCAAAATCTTTACTCAGTTCATAGAGTTCTTCGATGCTTCCGATACAAACTTCTTCTTTTTTATCTTCACTTTGCCAAACTGGAATAGCTGATCCCCAATATCTATTTCTTGAAATATTCCAATCACGAGCTCATTCTAACCATTTTCCAAATCTTCCGTGTTTTATAATATCTGGTATCCAAGTAATTTTTTCATTATTTGCTACCATTTTATCTCTAATTTTCTCAACGGCTACATACCAAGCTGAAATTCATCTATAAATAAGTGGGGTATCACATCTCCAACAATGTGGATATGAATGAACGATAGTCCCAATATTTACAGAAAGCTTTTGTTCTTTCAATTCAGAGATAACCATATCATTGAGTTCAAAAACATTGATACCATTTTTATCAAGAAGATTATAACTTTTTCCAGAATTATCAATATGAGCAACAAATCATAAATCATCTTTTTCTCAGATGATAAAATCATCTTCTCCATATGCTGGAGCAATATGAACGATTCACACTCAAGTCTCAGTTGTCACATGATGTCCTAAAACCACTGAATATGCATTTTTTCCAAGTTTTATTCCACTTCATAAATCTGATCACATTTCTCTGAGTTGTAGATCAAAATCTGGGAAAAGTGGTTCGTATTTTATTCATACTAAACAAGCCCCTTTATATTCTCTTACCACAGTATAATCCTCTGGATTCTTGTAATAATCTTTTATTTTTTCACTCGCAAGTACGTATGTATCACCATTTGATTTATCAAGAATTTCACTATACATAATATCAGCTCAAACAGCAAGTCAAAGGTTTGAGTAGAGTGTCCAAGGAGTAGTAGTCCAAGCGAGGATATATTTATTTTCAGAATTTTGAACTTTAAATTTTACCGTAATGGTTTTTGATTGTTTATCTTTATATCATTGATTTACTTCAAAATTGGAAAGTGGTGTCGTACAACGAGGACAATACGGAACAATTCTATTTCCTTCATAAATAAGTCCTTTATCATAAATAGTTTTAAACACCCACCAAACAGACTCCATAAAAGAAGTATCCATAGTTTTATAGTCATTTTTCATATCTACCCATCTTCCCATTCTTTCTACTGATTTTTCCCATTCTTGAGCATATCAAAAAACATTTGCTCTACAATGTTCATTAAAATCATGTACTCAAATTTTATTTTCAATATCATCTCTTCCTGAAATTCAGAGTTTTTTTTCTACAATATTTTCAATTGGAAGTCAGTGACAATCCCAACCAAATCTTCTTTCTACCCTTTTTCCAAGCATCGTTTGGTATCTTGGGATTACGTCTTTTATCGTTCCAGCTAAAATATGTCCGTAATGCGGAGTTCCAGTTGCAAATGGAGGTCAATCAAAGAAATTAAATTCATCACATTCATTTCTTGTATCAACTGATTTTTCAAATATTTTATTTTCTTTCCAATAATTTATTATTTCTTTTTCTAATTCTGGAAAAGATTGTTTAGGGTTTACTTTGTTAAACATATGTTGTTAATTAAGGGGTAAAATTTATTCTCTTATATTTCTCACTAATTCTTCAAAATGCTCTTCAAATATAAAATGTCATTTATTTTCAAAAATTTCAAAATTACTTTTTTGCAAAACTTTTTGTAAATATTCTAGGTCAAAAAAAGGAACCACATCATCATCTTTACTATGATACACAAAAGTAATTTCCTCAAATTTTTTAAATGTTTCTAAATTTTTATCAAATCTAAAACTTCACAAAAGTTCATTTGGAGTATCAAATACTGCTGGAGCAATTAAGTGAATTTGGCAAATATTTTCTCAATTATTTTCATTCAAATATTTAAGTAAAAAAGCCCCTCATAAAGAATGTCATATCAAAATATTTTCTTCTCCAAAATATGGAAAAGTTTTTTCAAACATAATTTTCCAATATTTATACTCAGCAAATCCTTTATTTGGCATTGGAACTTTTATTACTTCAAATCACTCTCATAAGTCCAAAAGTAAATTATCTTTCCAATTCTTTGCTTTTTCTACATAAGGATTAAATTCTTCTCACAAAAGATATTCTTCAAAATCCTTATAATTTGAAGCTTCAACTCAACCTCAAATAATAAATATTTTTTTATTCATATTCTTTAATAAATTCTAATGCAGTCTCTTTATACTCTTTATCTTTCAATTCTACATACAAAGTCACTTCTTGTAAAATATCATCAATTTCATCTAAAATATCATCAGGAATTCCTGAAGTATACATATATTCCAAAATATAATCAAGACTTTCAAAATCATCTTTTTCCAAAATTTCTTTTATTTTTTTGAGATAATTCTCATAAATTTCTTTATTATTCATAGTATTATAATTTATAAAATGTATTAAAAAATGGTGCAATGGCTGCTTTAAAAGCATCACAAAATTCGTCTTTTCTCGTAAACATATCATCACTCCAAGCTCACATACTTCCATTTTGACTCGCAATATTTGCAATTCAAGAAAGTTCCGACATCACAGGCCCAAGTTCCAAACCATCTTCATAGAGCATCTTTTCTACTTTTTGGGGAACTTCAATCATTGGAGAAAATCAAAAATGTCATTCTCAAAGATGATTTTCTATATAAATAATTCATCCAATATATTTTGTTCCCATAATATCTGTAGTTCCTCATTCGATTCCAACATAATAATCTGCAATAATTCATTTCTTTTTTACATTTTGAGCTCTATTTTTTGCTCCAGTCATAGTT
Organism: Patescibacteria group bacterium UBA7396; assembly: GCA_002470645.1. Lineage (GTDB taxonomy): Bacteria > Patescibacteriota > Gracilibacteria > BD1-5 > UBA6164 > UBA7396. The sequence continues at coordinate 4,122 of DKNE01000003.1, read as the reverse complement.
TCTTCAATACTCAAAGGCATATCTGAAATATCTGATGAAACTGATTCTAAAATATATTCCACATTTTCTATATTTTGAAAATATGGGCAGGTTTGTACAGCTTCTTTTACTCCTTCTACTTTAGGAGCTTTTAATGTTCAAATAGCTATTTTCATAATTATTTTATTTAATAATAAAGTTTTATTGTATCACTTTATAATCTCTTATTTTTCCATCATTTCAAAAATAAAAGTCATATTCTATTTTTTCTCCAGAGAGCATTCTTGGAAACCAGATTTTATCATCTTCCCACATTTGGTCATATGGTATTTTTAATATTTCAAACCACTCAGGCTTCATTTCTTCTGTTTCAGTTGGAACCCCCTTAAACGCAAGTATTTTAAAAACATGTGCATCTAAATTCCAAGTACTGTCTTGGTCAAAATAAAAGTGTAATACTCATACTTTTTCTAAATTATTTTCTTTTGCTTCCAGAGTAGTTTCTTCTTGCATTTCTCTTATCATAGCTTGTTTTTCAGTTTCTCATGCCTCAATTTTTCCTCCTGGACCATTCCAAAATCCTGCTCAAAATCATCTTTTTTTCATACAAAGAAGTATTTTATCATCTTGTAAGATAATTCATAAAGTTGCTTGTTTCATATTTTAAGAATTATATTTTAAATTATGTTCTTTTTTGAGTTCTTGTTTTTGGATTTCTTTTGTTGTTTCCCAAGAAATTCCGTTTTTTCTACCATTTATTCTTTGAGTAAATTTTTTATCTGCATGAGAAAAAACTTTCTCTAAACTTTCAATATATCATTCTTTTTCTAACTTTTTTAAAAGATTGATATAACACCGAAATATATCTCAAAGTTCATCTTCTAAATACACAGAATTATTTTCTCTTAATTCTTCTTTTACTTCTAATATTTCTCATTCTAAATCTTTCCAATAGACTAAAATATCTTTTTGTTTTTCTCAATCATTATCGATATAATATTTTTCCTCCACAATTGAGAGTAATTTTTTTAAATCAATTTTTTTCATAATTTTCAAAAATTAAAAAAGCACAAAAATATATTTTTGTGCTTTGGTTCAATATATATTGAAAGGTACCACCAAAAGCTGTACTTAATTTTATTTTGTTCACGAAAGATTTTCAAACTCCGGGAGGTTCTAATAAGTAAAAAACTTTTCTTCCTCCAGCTTGTGGTTGATAGCCACTCAAATGCTTTTAAATAACACTATAAATATATAGAAAAATGAAATTAAGTCAATTTGTTTTGACTAAAAAATAATTCTCTATATATTGCACTCTTAATTCTAAAAATTATAATATGAAAATACTTCAACCTCATATTTTTCAAGAATGAGTATCTTTGGAAACTCATATAAATAATTTGAGTAACTCTGAAAGAGAGGTTTCTGTTTTAGAACTTGTAAATTTAGTAGTAAAATTCTCAACTCACTATATTTTAAGCTGAATTTGAGAATCTATTCCTGAAAGAAAATTAAAAGAAGTTCATGTTGAGAATATGATTTCAGAAGCAACTTTATGTCTTGTATTCAATTTTAAAAGAATCCTTACATCAATATTATATAGTGATATGAGATTAGTAAAAGAAATTGATGATTTATCAAAAGAAGTTTGATATCAATTAAAAATGCTTTTAGATTTACCAAAAACAGTAGCGGTAATGCATGAAATTATTTCTCAAAAAATTCCAAATTATTCTGATACATATAATGGTTTAGACTTATGAACTGGAAGTTGAATTTTACTCTTGGGGCAATATATTCAAGCAAGAAGAAACTGATTTAAAGAAAATAAAATAAAAAATATTGGTATAGAATACCATCAACCAGCAGTATCTTTATGAAATACTATATCAGAAAAATTAGGTTTTTGAGAAATTATATGGGGTGATACTCGTGATGTAAAAACAATACATCGTACTTGATTTCAACATATAAACTATATTTCAAATGAAAATCTTCCTTATCCAAAAGTAGCTCTTTTTACAGAACCTTTTGTTGAAAATTTACAAAGTTTAATCAAAGCATGATTTATTTTTTGAGAAATAGAAGGTTTTTTTCCTCAAGTATTATATTATTCAAGACAAAATTCTGGAGGAAAAAAACTTAATCTAAAAATCCAATCTTCTTGGGATAATTTTTTAGATGATTTTGAAGAATTTGAAAAACAAATTAAAATATCGAGTATACAAATTTGATGAACCAAAACTCAACTTTCTGAGATTTGAACAAATTTAGAATCACAATTTTTTCATAAAGCTTTTTTATCTTTTGTAGCAAAAAGATGGTAAAATTATAAAAATTTTACCATATATTCTCACTCTAAGTGATATCACCTTTTTTCATAATATCCTCTTACTCAAACTCAGGCAATTACTGCCATTTTTTTGTATCCATTTTCTAAAGCAATTCTTTCAGAAGTTTCAATTAGTTGTTTTCAAAACCCAAGATGTTGTCCAAAAATACTTCATTTTTCTCCAATACTTAATTGGTCTCCAAAAGTATGAATTTCTCTAATAATTGCAGCATCTTTGAGTTCTGGAAGAACTTCATAGATTTCATGATTATCTTTTCAAGGAAGTCTGAGTCTTAAAAGCGAAAATATTGTTCTATCACTTTTATCTTCAAAAGTAAGAAAATATTCTTTTCCATCACTCGCATCATATTCAAAAGTATGAATTTCTGCATTTTTTGGGTCATTTTTCTTATCTTTAATTTCTCTGTGTCTGATATCAATAAGTTTTACTCATTTTTTGTGTAGTTTTTCTTCTACTAATTGTCTGAGATTACTTAAATGACTTCAAGCTAAAATTTCACTTGCAGGAATATCTCTATATGTTCTATTCAAACGAATATATTCTGGAATCATTTCTTCTAAATCTGCTGTTAAATCGATAAGTGTTTCATCATCATACGGAGTAAATCAACCATCTCTCCAAATATCAGTAAGTTCTGCTTTATCAGTAACAACCATTGGATAAATTTTGAGTTCATCAGGACGAAATGCTTGATTATCAAACACTTCCTTCAAAGCCTTTCTATCAAGATCTGGAGTTGAACCAAGTAAATTTGGCATCATATGTGCGACTACTTTAAATCAAGCATTTTTAAGCATTTTTGTTGCGTCAATACTTTCTTTATTTCCATGTCATCTTTTATTGAGTTCATTGATTTCATCAATAGTAGTTTGATATCCAATTTCTACTCTTGTAACTCAATAATATCTGAGTAGTTCAATTTCTTTTAGATTTACCCAATCTGGACGAGTTTCTATAGCAATTCAAATAACTCTACATCTTGCTGTCTCATTTTTTTTCTTTGCTTCATCAAGTGTTTTTGATTTTTTCAATCCATATCCAGCTTTCAACTTAAAAGATGCAAATTTATCGCTCGATAAATCTGTATCTTCTATATAATCTTTCATTTCATCATATGTATTGAAAGCATCATAAATTCCTTTGATAAACTCATCTCTATAAGTTTTTGGATATACAGACCAAGTTCATCAAATAATTCTCACATCATTTTTTTCTATTTTATGACCAGTAATTTCTAAAGCTCTCAAACGATTATGAATTTGTAAAATAGGATCAAAATCATTCAGTTCTGCTCTTTGAACTGCTGGTTCATTTGGAATATATGATTTTGGAAGTCATTCAAATGTTGGACAATACACACATTTTCCAGGACAATAAAATTGTTTCGTTAATAAACTAATAACAGTCACTCCTGATAAACTTCTCACTCATCTTTTTCTAATAACTTTTCTAAAAGCATTTGAATCTTCTACTTCTCATCATTTTATCAATTCATTATATCTATCAATAATTTGAGTACTTGGTAATGGTTTTTGTAATTTATATGTTTTATAAATTTCATTTTTTATTTTATGAAATTTATCTTTTGTTAAATCTTTCTCTTGCAATCAAGCTCTAATAACTTTATCAATAATTTCTTGGCTATTCATTTCATGTCTTTAAAATTTAATACTTCCCCATTTTATGAAAGTTTTGTTTTTAGTCAAAAAAAAGACAAAAAGAATTCAATTTGATTTCTTAAAAAAATTATTATAATCAAAATTACTCTATTTTATAATATATATATTTA
>DKNE01000018.1 GCA_002470645.1 Patescibacteria group bacterium UBA7396 | reverse complement strand
TATTTTTTTATGTTGAATATTATAAAATATAGATATGTAAATATCTCAGTTGCATTAGTGTCTTTATTTTTCTCTCTTATTATACTTGGTTTTTGAGTAAAAAACTATGGAATAGATATGACTGGATGAACTCAAAGTGAGTATAGTTATTCTGGGGGCATAGATCTTTCTGAAATTTTATCATGATTAGAAGATAAAAAACATACTTTCAATAGTGAAAATAATAACATTATAAATGGATTATCAGCATATCAAGTTTCAGGAGAAACAAAAATAGTAGTTGAAGTATGATATAATGCTCACGAAGATGAAAAATTAGTTGAAACATCAAAAACTACTTTTCAAGGGATGGTTACTTGATTTTTACAAGAAAAAAATGAATCATTTGTTTTATATAAATATACAAACATAGGGAAAAGTTTTTGAGATTATATTAAAAAAACAGCATTTCTTACTTTAGCAATAGCACTTATTTGAATTACTGTTTATATAGGATTTGCATTTTATGGAGTCGCTGTATGAGTACCTGCTCTTAGTTTTGCTATAGTCGTATTATTTACACAATTTATAGATGTTATTATCGCATCAGGATTATATGTATTTACTGGATACTTTTATACAGAATTGAAAATAGATACTTTCTTTATAACAGCTCTTTTAACTATTTTATGATACTCTATTAATAATACAGTAGTAGTATTTGATAGGGTAAGAGAAAATATTAAACGTTATTTAAAAACAAAAAAACTTGATGAAATTATTAATATATCTATTAATGAAACTATTAGAAGAAGTATTTATACAAGCTTAACTTTATTGTTTGTACTTATTACTATTTTCTTTTTTGGACCAGAAACATTGAAAGGTTTTATGCTCGTTATGATTTATTGAGTAGTATTTGGAACATATTCTTCTATTTGTATTGCGGGAGCTGTTTTATACGAAATGAATAAAAAGAAAGAATTAAAAGTATATGAAAAGAAAGTTGTAAGTGATGATGATAAAATAGTTGTATAATAAAAAGAGAGTTTGAAAATTTGTTTTTAAACTCTTTATTTTAAATGATTTAACTTATAAAAAATGCATTTAGGAATAATAATGGATGGGAATCGTAGATGGGCAAAAGCAAAATTATTACCAACAATTATGTGACACAAGGCTTGATTTGAAAATGCAGTAAAAATTATTGGATATGCTGGAAAAAATTGAGATATTTCACATCTTACTCTTTGGGCTTTAAGTAAAGAAAATTTAATAAAAAGAGAGCCTGAAGAACTTAGTGGAATAATTAAATTGATAGAAAAACTTGCTGATTTACTCCCAGAAATGCAAGAAAATAATATTAAATTTGAAACTATTTGAGATATAGAAAAACTTCCTCAAACCTCTCAAATTATTTTACAAAAAGTTAAAGACCAAACGAAAAATAATTCTGGAATGGTTTTAATAGCAGCACTTGTTTATTCTGGACAAGATGAAATAATAAGATGAATAAAAAAAATGACTTCTTTATGAGTGAATATAGATGATTTAGATGAAAAATGATTTAAACAATTTTTAGATACTGGAAGATTTCCATCACCAGATTTGATTATTAGAACCGGGTGAGATATGAGACATTCTGGATTTATGTTGTATGAAAGTGATTATAGTGAATATTATTTTAGTGAAAAATTTTGGCCTGATTTTGATGAATTTGAACTAAAAAAAGCAATTCATTGTTTTCAATGAGCAAAAAGAAATTTTTGAAAATAAAAAAGTAAAATATTATATTTTACTTTTTTATTTTTAATAGATTTTTAAAAAATAATTTTGTAGCACTGAGTGGAATTTTATATTTTTCTATTGCTTTTTTTAGATCTTCACCTGTCAGTTTTCTCCCGATATTATAAACTCAAAATTGATCAAATCCATGAGTTCTCCCAACTACTTGAAAAGTTTCTTTATCTAAATTTAATATTTCTAATTTATAATATATTCTTCCAGTACTATCAGTTGCATACGCAGAATCTTCTCATTTTATTTGATAAAAACAAAAGGTTTTTGGATCTGCTCCAAGAATAACAGTCCCACTTATGTAAACATGATTATTATCAAGAGCATATCTTTCATTTTTGAAAGGGGTTCTAAAACTTTCTGCATCAGCATAGAGCACTTCTACATTATCTCAATAAAAAATAGAATCTCTTACTTTTGAATATTTACTATTTAATATAATGACTTCTGAAGGTGTGTTTTCTTGATAATTTCCTTGATTATGAGTATGACTTCATCAAGAATCTTCATTTCATCAAATAATAATTTGCCCTACTATACCAGCTCTTTCTGCTCTTTTATTACGTATTATCTCTTCAATTTCTTCTCTGGTTTTCATTTTTGATTCAGTAGAAGTAGGAGACTGTATCGAATTCATATAATCTAGTTTGTTAAAAAAATAAAAAATATGTTTTACTTATAACATATTTTTTTAAAAATGCAAATATTTACAAAAATAAAAATTTTACTATAATAAAAAAACTTTAATTTTAACAGTATTTTTGTGCTTCCAGAATGGTATTTTAATTATAAAAGCTTTATAGAAACATCACTTAATAGATATTTAGAAATATATTTTTCAGATGAGAAAAATATTGCTTTGAACTCTATAAAAGAATCTTGTTTTTATGCGGTTAAAAATGGGAAAAGAATTCGTGCTATTTTGGCGCTAGAGTTTTATATTCTTATCAGTTGAAAAACATTTGATAATATAAAACAAGAAGATGATATTTTAAAGTTTTGTATTGCTTTAGAGTTACTTCATGCTTATAGTTTAGTGCATGATGATTTGCCTTGCATGGATAATGATGAATATAGAAGATGAGAGTTAACTGTTTGGAAAAAATATGGTGAAACAATCGCTACTTTATGCGGAGATCTTTTAAACTCTCTCTCATTTGAAATACTATGAGAAATTTGAAATACTACACTTGTAAAAGTTTTTTGAGAGGCTGTTTGAATAAAGTGAATGCTTGGCTGACAAGTTCTTGATTTATTTTATGAACAATATCCAGAAAAGCTGACATTTGAATCCTTACTTGAGGTACATAACAAAAAAACATGAACACTGATTCAAGTTGCTGTTTTTTGATGATTATTACTTGGAAATCTTTCTCTTTGAAAAGAGCAAAAACATAAAAAAGAAGATTTGAAAGAATATATTGAATATGGGAAAAAGATTTGACTTGCCTTCCAAATAAAAGATGATATTCTTGATGTAGAATGAAGTTTGCAAGAAACCTGAAAGTCTGTAGGATGAGAACAGAAAGGATTCGTATATTTTTTAGGAATAGAAAAATCAAAACAGTATTTAAACGATATAAAAAATGAGAGTTTACAGATTATAAAAAATTTATGATCTCAGAAACTTGAATTTTTAACTCAATATATTGCAGAAAGAAAAAAATAATTTAATAATACTTTATATTATGCTTATTCCACAAACGGGTAGAAAAAAAGCTCTTTTTATAGTAGACGTGCAAGAATGATTTATCGTTGAAAGAAATAGATATATTATTCCAAATATTATACAGTTAATTCAAGAGGGAAACTATGACGCGATAGTGTATTCTATTTCTTATAATAAAGAATGAAGTTTATGGTATGATCAAATTGGATGGTGCGAAAATCCTACAGAAACCGATACTATACCTGAAGTTTTAGAATTTTTACAAAAACATAAATATTGTTATAAGGTGAATAAATTGACCAGAAGTATTTTTAAATGCGATGAAAATATTTTTGAAATTCTTAAAAAACATCAGATAGAGGAAATTCATATTTCTTGATATGAAAGCAATGATTGTGTTTTTGCTACTGCGCAAGAAAGTTTTGATTTATGATATTTTACTTTTGTGATAGAAGAAGCAACAGAAACAAGAACTACTGCTATCAACCATGTATATGCTATAGCCTTACTTCAATATCTCAATCTTACGAATAATTCAAATTATATAGGGAAATAAAATTTTGAAATTTAAAGAAATTTTATATAATTTACACAATAATTTTTTATAGTATTCTGATGCTATCTACACCTTTATCAAAACAAATTCTTCATACTACTGATAATTATATAAAAGCTCTCAATAAATGAGGGATTTTAAGTGTATCAGATATGATTTATTTTTTCCCAAAAGATATTGAAGATAGAAGTAATGTACTTGAGAGTTTTTCTTATATCAATGTGAAAGAAAAAAATACTATATTAATCACTCTTGTTTCTGTAGACAATTCAAAAACTGGAAATGGAAAACTACTTACAAAAGCTATTTTTGAAGATAAGAATGGATTTATGTCAGAGTGAGTTTGGTTTAATAGAAATTATCTTTGAAGTCAATTACAAAAATATATTGGGAAAAAAATCCTTGTTTCTGGGAAAGTAAAATATGATTTTTGAAAACTTTCTTTTCTTTCTCCAGAAATAGAGACTAACTTATCTTCTTCATGAGGTGATATTATTCCAGTTTATAGTGATTTTAACTATATTCCTGGAACATGGATTGCTTCAAAAATGCAATATTTAAGAAAATATTGTTCATATATTGAAGAAACACTCCCAGAAAGTATTATAAAAAAATATAATTTTATTTCTCGCGCGCAGGCGATAGAAAAACTTCATTTTCCTCAAACGAAACATGATTTTGAATTAGCACGTGCGAGACTTGCGTATGATGAACTTTTCGCTATCAATTTTGCATCTCTTTCAAAAAAGAAAGAAAGACAAAATATTTCTGAAGGGAAAGCACTTTCTATCGAGTTTAACGCAGAAATCGTAAAAGATATTATTTCAAACCTTCCTTTTGAACTGACAGGACATCAAAAAATCTCTCTTTTTCAAATCTTGAAAGACATGGAGAAAACTCACTCTATGCAGAGACTTTTACAATGAGATGTTGGAACGGGAAAAACAGTCATTGCAGCTATTGCCATTATTCATAGTGTTTTACAAAGTGAAAAAGCTGGACAAAAAATACAAGCTGCTATTTTAGCTCCGACTGAAATTTTAGCCAGACAACATTTTGAAGGACTGGAAAAATTATTTACGCAATATTGACTCAACCCTGCCTTGCTCGTTGGAAGTACTCCTAAAAAACAAAAAGATATTCTTAAAGAACAATTAAAATCTTGAAATATTGATGTGATAATAGGAACTCATGCACTTTTGGAAGATGATGTGAGATTTACAAAATTGGGACTGGTTATTATCGATGAACAACATAGGTTTTGAGTTCGTCAAAGAGAAGCTTTGGAAAAATATTCAACTGGATGAATTATTCCCCATAGCCTCAATATGACAGCAACTCCTATTCCAAGAACTCTCGCTTTAACGCTATATGGAGATCAGGATTTATCAATCATCAATGAGTATCCCGTTGGAAGAAAAACTATTTTCACAAAAGTAGCATCGAATGATAATGAAAGGTCACAAATTGAACTTTTTGTGAGAAATCAAATAGAGTCTGGAAGACAAGTATTTTGGATTTCTCCTTTGGTGGAAGAATCAGAAAAAATGGATCTCGCCAATGCGATTTCTACGTATGAGTCTTTGACTGAAATCTTTGCTCCATTTCAGGTATGACTCCTTCATGGAAAAATGAAAGCCAGTGAAAAACAAGAGGTGATGAAAAAATTTGAAAATAATGAAATTCAGATTTTATCATCAACCTCTGTAGTCGAAGTATGAGTGAATGTTCCCAATGCAACAATTATGTGTATCGAGTGAGCAGAGAGATTTTGACTTTCACAACTTCATCAATTTAGAGGAAGAGTTGGAAGATGACAATATCAATCATATTGTTATTTATTTCCATCAAATTGATACAAAACAGATAGACTCAGAGCGATGGAAAAAACAAATAATGGATTTGAGTTGGCAGAGATTGATTTAGAATTAAGATGACCTGGAGAAGTGTATGGAGTGAGACAATCAGGAGTTCCAGAATTTAAAATTGCTGATATAAAAGATTTAGAACTTGTTTCCCAAATCAGAGAAGATATAGAGGAATTATTTACACTATTACCATAAAATAAATTATGATACAATCAGAATTAAGACAAAAATTAGAAAATATGTCAAGAAAAAATTTAGAATCTATACAAAAATACTATAGAAATAATCCAAAAATACAACAAAAATGTAACGATATATCAACTTTTGTGGATTCTCTTTTAGAAAATAAATATGACACTGGGAAATAGATTTGATATATAAGACAATTTTCATATTATACAAAAAATATTTTTTTAACATATAAACGATGGCAAATGTAGGGATTAGAGAATTTGACGCAAAAAGAATGTTTTTTTCATATCTTTGACAATCATATAATGGTAAAAAAATCACCTCTCTGGATGATTTTTCATCTTTAGAAACTCAAAAAAAATATGTCATTAAACCGGACCAACTTTTTGGAAAAAGAGGGAAACTCGGACTTATTTGAGTAAAACTCACTTTGGATGAAGTAAAAAAATGGTTTTGAGAAAAAAATAATACAGAAATTTCCATAAAAGAAACCAAAGGAATATTAGATACTTTTTTACTAGAAGAATTTATTCCACATACAGATGAATATTATGTTGCTATAAAAGGGGAAAGAGATTATGATGAAATATTTTTTTCAAACTTTTGAGGTATTGATGTAGAAGAAAATTGGGAAAAAGTACAAAGCATAAAAGTGTGAGTTTTAGAAAATATTAATGAGCAAAAACTTTCTGAAATATTTCAAATAAAAGATGAAAAAATCCTCCAAGTAATTATACAATTATTTTCATTTTATAGAAACGAGGATTTTACTTATTTAGAAGTCAATCCATTTTGTTTCGATGAAAGAAATGGAGATTTAGTTGTACTTGATATGGTAGCAAAAGTTGATGATACGGCTTTTTTTCTCCATCCAGAGACTTGGCAAAATTTAGAATTTCCAAATACATTTGGATTTGAAGAAAATGCTCGTGAAAGATATATTAAAGAACTCGACCAAAAAACTGGAGCAAGTTTGAAAATGAAGTTTTTAAACACAAACTGAAAAATTTGGACACTCCTTTCTTGAGGTGGAGGTTCACTCGTGATGACTGATACTTTATGATATTTATGATACGATAAAGAAATCGCAAACTATTGAGAGTTATCAGGAGATCCAGATAGATTTTATACCAGAGAATATACCAAAGTTTTATTTGAGCAAATGCTTGATTCTCCAAAACCAAAATACCTTATCATCGCTGGAGCAATTGCAAACTTCACTCAAATTGATAAAACTTTTACTGGAATTATAGATATTTTAGAAGAAAAATCAGAAGAAATAAGAAAAAAATGAATTCAAATACTGGTGAGAAGATGAGGGCTCAATGATAAGATTTGACTCAAACTTCTCTCTGATGCTTGTGAAAAATTATGAATCCCATGTAAAGTTGCTGATAGTAATGTCTATATGACCGATATTTTAAAAGAAATTAAATTATAAATTATGTTTTCAAAAAAATCCTTTGCCATTATCTATGGCTTACATCTTTCTACCGCACAAAAAATGCTTGATTTTGACTTTATTTGTGAAAGAGAACCTTCTGTGGTAGCTTTTGTTGACCCATGAAAAGATATTTCAAATTATAAACTTTTTTTTGGATGAAAAGAGATGTTTATTACTTCATACCCTGATTATGAAAGTATACCAGATAATATTTTAAAGAAAGCTGATACTGTTTTAAATTATGCATCTTTTAGAAGTGCTTACGGGGCGACTTTAAAATCTATGGAAATAGAAAATATAAAAAATATTATTATTATTGCTGAATGAATTCCAGAATCACAGATAAGAAAAATTATAGCGTATAATAAAGAAAAAAATAAAAATATTATTGGTCCATCAACGGTTTGAGCTATGGTAAACGGAGAGTTTAGAGTAGGAAATACCGGAGGAAGCTTAGAAAATATTATTTCATCAAAACTGTATAAAAAGTGAAGTGTTTGATTTGTTTCAAAATCAGGAGGAATGAGTAATGAACTTAGAAGAATAATTGCTGATAACACAAACGGAACTCATACTTCTGTTGCTATAGGTTGAGATAAATATTCTATAGCTACTTTTAAAGATATCATTTTAGCTTACGAAAAAATCGATGAAATCAAAATGATTGTGTTACTTTGAGAAGTTGGAGGAAATGAAGAAAATGAAATAGCGCAGATGATAAAAACAGGAATTATTAAAAAACCAGTCGTTGCTTTTTGTATCGGAACGATTTCAGATTTGCTTCCTTCTGGAGTACAATTTGGTCATGCCGGAGCAAAAGCTGACACAAATACGGAAAGTTCAAATTATAAAAACTTGAATTTAAAAAATGCTGGGGCAGTAGTTCCAGAAAGTTTTATGGACTTATGAGAAAAAATTAAAGAAACTTTTCAAAAATTAGATATTAAAAATAATTGAGATATTGAAGTCTCTGATTTACAAAAAAAAGTTGAAATTATAAACTCAAGAAAATCAACTAAAATGACTTCTACCATTTCTGATGAGAGATGAGAAGAACTTACTTACAATAAAAAACCGATTTCAGAATATATACAAACATGAAGTATTGCTCATGTTATCTGAAACTTGTGGTTAAAAAGAGATTTACCTGAATATGCTATTGAATTTATTAATGCATTAATTATACTTCTTGCTGACCATGGGCCTGCTGTTTCTTGAGCTACGAATGCTATTATTACAGCAAGAGCTTGAAATGATGTTAAATCAAGCCTTATTGCCTGACTTACAACTATATGACCAAGGTTTTGATGAGCTATTGATGGAGCTTGAAAATATTTTTCTGAAGCAGTAAAAAATGGAATTTCTCCGAAAGAATATGTTGATACAATGAAACAAAAATGAGAATTTATCCCATGAATTGGACACAAAGTAAAGTCAAAATTTAATCCTGATAAAAGGTGTGAACTACTTTTAAATTTAGCAAAAAAAATACCAAAGACCCCACATCTTGAATTTGCTTTAGAAGTTGAAAAATTGACGTTAGAGAAAAAACCAAATCTTATACTCAATGTTGATGGGATAGTTGCTTGTATGTTATTAGATATTTTTAAAGATTTAAATATGTCTGATATTGAGATAAAAAACTATATTGAAGCTGGTATTTTTAATGGGTTTTTTATTCTTGCAAGAAGTATCTGATTTATAGGACATATTATAGACCAAAAATTACTACATGAACCTTTATATAGAACTTCTTGGGATGATATTTTATATATTTAAATACAATCATGAATTTACTTGAATTTTTCTTTATTATTTCTTGAATTATTCTTTTTATATTATCTTTTGATATAGCAAAAAGACAAAGATTTAATGCGCTTCATTTTTTAGTGTTTATTTGAGTTGGGTTAGGATTGGTGATTTTTACATTTTTTCCTCAATTTTTAAATTTTATTGGAAGTATTTTTTGACTTCAAAGATGAGCAGATGTATTAGTATATGCATCTATTATTTTTTTACTTTATTTTGTTATTTTATTATTAAATAAAGTAGAAAAAAATAGAGAAGATATTACTACTTTGTTAAGAGAAATAGCTCTACAAAATTCTTCACCAGAAATAATGTCTTGAGAAGTATGTTTTTTAGTGAGAGTTTATAATGAGGAAACTATGATAGAAACTACTTTAAATAGTATTTTAAATGCTTGATATAAAAATATTTTAGTAGTAAATGATGGTTCAAAAGACAACTCTTTACAAGTTCTCCAAGGTTTTAATAAAAAAGTAAAAATTATTAGTCATGTTAAAAATAGATGAGCTTGAGCTGCTCTTGAAACTTGATTTGAGTATTTGAGAAGATATGGGCAAGTAAATTATGTGTGTACTTTTGATATTGATTGACAACATCAATTAAAGGATTTAGAATCTTTTTTAATAGAGTTTAGAAAAGATTCTCAGTTAGAGGTAGTATTATGATCACGTTTTATACAAAAAACTCAAACAAATGTTTGAATGATAAGAAAAATTATACTGAAATTAGGAATTATTTTTACTTTTTTTATTAGTGATATAAAACTTACAGATAGTCATAATTGATATAGAATGTTTCGTTTAGAAACTATTAAAAAATTGAGATTAACTATCGATGATATGTCATATGCTTCTGAACTTATCGATATTATAGCTACTAAAAAACTGAAATTTAAAGAAATTCCAGTTGATATTTTGTATACGGATTATTCGTTATCAAAATGACAAAAGTCATTTAATGCTATTAATATAGCATTAAAAACTATATGGTATAAATTTTTTAAATAATATTATTTTTTCTTTGATAAATATTGTTCAAGTCCATCCCAATCTTCTTTTTCAAATAATTCTTTTACTTTAGCACTAATATGTCTTCATCTTAATTTATCTGTAAAGTATGCATAAGCTGTTTTAGTAAGATAATGAGATCACCCATTTAATATATAATGAGTTCATCATTTCATTTTTATACCAAAAGATTGTCAGAGAGCTGATTTTATAGCGGCTCTATATTTATCATTGAGGTGTTTTGTATCAAGGTAAAAAAAATATTAATTTCATCTTCTGTATATGCACGAAGGGTAGTTTGTTTGTTCATAAGAAAGGTTATTTTATTATAGTTATTTCCCAATTTCATTCGGGTAAAAAATCTTTTTTAATCCACATATTAAGGGTTTTTAGAGTTTGATAATTTTGTCATTTTTCTCAAGCCCATTTTTTTAAGTCCTCAATTTTTCATACAGATACTATTTGTGTTTTGGGAGGAGTATATTGTCATCAAATGAGTTTATTAATATATGTTTTTTTATTCTCATAATCTTGAATGACATATTTTATAGCTAATATTCTAAAAACGTAGCGAGAAGTTTCTTCATTGAGATAAAGATCATAGTAGTTATCTACTTTTTGGTCTTCTAGCGCTCTTTTTATTCCATTTTGTCATCTATTATAACTTGCAGCAACTAAAGTCCGATTTCAAAACAATGTGTGAAGATAATCAAGATATTTTACTGCCGCATTGGTCGCTTTTTCAAAATGATACCTTTCATCAATATCATCATTTACTATTAATCAATATTCACGAGCTGTTTCAGGCATAAATTGCCAAATTCATCATGCTCAAGCACTTGAGACTACATCATTTCTCAGCGCACTTTCAGCTATAGGAAGATATTTAAAATCAGATGGAATATTGTATTCGTTTAATTTATCTTCAATATACGGTATATAAAGAGGAAGTCTCTTAACATAGAGAAAAAATTGATAGAGATTATAAGAAATATTCAAAAATTCTTTATCAAATCTTTCTTTTATAAAATAATTCTCTTCTAAATTAGGTAACTCTTCTCAGGCAAAATCTAAATTTTTCTCTGGGTAAGTAAAAAATATAGTATTTGAATTACTTCAAAAACCTTTAAATAAAATGTTAAAAACTATTAAAAATATAGTAATTATTAGAATGCTTGTGATAGTGAAATATTTTGTTAAATCAGACATTTTTATTATAATTTAGAAGTATAAAACTAAATCCTATTTTCTTGTATAAAAATGTTATACAAGAAAAATTGTCAATAAAAAATATAAGTTTGACTTCTTTATATTTTTTCATACCTTATCTTTAAATCTCAATAAATCAAATTTTTATTTTATTAAAAAATTTAATTTTGGACATAGGTATGAATAAATATGACAGCTTAACAAGTGTATTAAATATAATCTTACAAAATATTAAAAAACAAGATTTTCTTGTATACTTTAGAAAAATATCAGTTATTGAAATAACAAACACTAAAATTATATTTTGAGTGGTTTCATGATTTATGAAAGAAAATTTGGAGGCAAAATTTTATGATCTTATCTTAAAATCTTCAAAACAAATATTTCCTCAAATAGAAAAAATTGAGTTTATCGTAGATATGAATATTGAAAATCCAAGCAATCATGATGTTGTTGATTGTGCACAATATTTTAAAGATGCTTCAAAAAAACCGAAAAAATCTTCAACTACTGAAGAGTCTTCATGATCATCTCAAAAATGATCTTCTTCATCTTGAGATGACACTAAAATTTGAACTCCAAGTGATAGATATACATTAGATAATTTTATTGTTTGACCTTCAAATCAACTCCCATATTCTGCATGTGAAGCAGTAGTAAGAAATCCTGGAAAATCATATAATCCTCTGTATATTTATGGTGATGTTGGACTTGGAAAAACACATCTTTTACAATGAACTGGAAACGCAATTTTAAGAAAATATAAAGATAAAACAGTAAGATACATGACAGCAGATAAATTTATTACAGAATATGTTACTGCAGTGAAGAAAAAATGAGTAGAAAGACTCAGACAAAAATATGCAGAAGTAGATGTGATCATTATCGATGACGTACAATTTTTATCAAAAAAAGAACAAACTCAAAATGAACTCTATAATATTTTTAACATATTATATGATGCTCAAAAACAAATTATTATTTCTTGAGATAGATCACCAAAAGAATTAACAGAAATTGAACCAAGACTTAAATCAAGATTTGAGTGGGGGATTATTGTAGATATTTCTAAACCAGATTTTGAAACAAGACTTGCTATCTTACAGGAAAAGGCAAGAGCAAGAGAATTTTTAATTCCTCAAGATGTTGCTGAATTTATAGCAGCAAATGTGACTGATAGTGTCAGAGAATTAGAGTGAATCTTAAATCAACTGATGGCAGAATATGAACTTGATCATTCTACTCCAACACTAGAAAAAGTAGCAAGAAAATTAAAAAAATTGAGTTTTACGACTGATATTCTTGGGGAAACAAAAGTACAAAGAACTACTACAATAAAAAGTTATGAAGATATTATCAATGCCGTATCGAGTCACTTTTGAATTGAAAAAGAATGAATTTTATGAGAAAATAGAAGAAAAGAATTTATGATTCCAAGGCAAGTGGCGATGTATCTTTTGAAAACAAAGCTTCATTATACATATGAGAGAATAGGAAATATATTTTCTGGAAGAAATCATGCAGCCGTTCTTTATAGTTGTAATAAACTTGAATCAATGCTTAAAAAAGATAAAACTCTTTTATATGAAATTAATGTACTCAGAGATGGTATATGAATATAAAAATATATTGACATTTTTTTTTAATATATTACCATCCGTAAAAATATTACTAATTTTATTTTTATGGATAGACAAAAAAACAAACTTCAAAAAAAACAGCATTCACTCTTATAGAGCTTATTATTGTAATAACTATTTTAACTATTCTTTGAACCATTGCATTTATGGGTTTTAAAAGCTATGCTGGAAATGCAAGAGATGGGAATAGATTAGCGACTCTTTCACAAATAAAATCTTGACTAGAAATATATAATTTAAAAACATGAGAATACCCTTTTCCAGAGGAAAATATTTTTACTTGAGTAGTTCAATGACAAATATTAGCATATAAAGGAGAAATCAGCAATGATATATCTAGAAAAATAAATATATCAAAAACCCCTAAAGATCCAGAATCTATTACTCAAAATTATATATATGGAGTTACGAATAATAAACAACAATATCAAATCTGAGCTTTATTAGAAAATGATATTTCGTATCTAAAAAATCCAATTATAGAGAATGTATATGCAAATACTTCTCAGTTGAGAGCTTCAGTAAAATGAAACTATAAATGATATATTACATTTTCAAGTTGAGGAACTGTTTATATAGCTAATATTCCGAGCTTATTATTTAATTTTAGTTGAAGTATAAACTCAAATGGAATTAATTTAACAGATGAAAATGTATATTATATTACAAATAAATGAGAAAATATCCCATACTCTTTATGAAAAAATATACAAATAAATAATACAAATACTCAAAAAGTAATACAAAATATAACTTGAAATTAAAATAGTGATTTGGTTATTATTTCTACTGATGAGATATATAATTATATCAATAATAATATTCTTCCTGAATATTTAAATGAAGATACTCTTTTATCAAGTTTTTGAATTCAAGATAAAAAAAATTTGAGTATATCTTAAAATGAGAACCTCTAGCGTATACAAATAATTGAGATGATACCAATACAGAAAAACCAAATACCTCTACAGGAAATATTTTATTGTCTTTTTCTGAAATTGAGCAATGATGAACTGTAACTATTTCAAATAATTGTACAACTTCACCTACATGATATATTTCATCAAATGATAATATAGCACGTATTATGTGACAAGAAATAAAAACATATAGTGCTTGAAATGTAACTATTTTTCCTGTATGATGAGCTTGTGAAAATAATAATTGAGTTTCTTTAACCGTAGTACCATCACAATTATGGCAACAAGAAGATTCAAATTGTCAATTAGATGATTTTGTATTTACCTATGATGGAGTAAAATATGTATGGGCATGATGTAATTCTACATTATGAACATGACTTACTTTTCAAAATGATAATGATAATTCATGCCGGAATTATGAATGATGACAAAAAAATCAAATTTGATGTGATACTTTAGCTCCTTTAGATTACTACAATTCATTAGGGGGGTGATGAAATTCAGAAATTGATACTATATGGTGAAAGCTTTATACATGGAATCAAGCAAATACAAATGCTTGCCAAAATGGTTGGCATCTTTCTACCGAAGAAGAATGGGAAATCTTAGAAACATATTTAAAAGATGGTGTAAATTGTAGAAATAATACAAATTCATGGCAATGTAGCTGATTATGATGGGGTGAAAACAGGCTCAAAAAACATATAATAATGCTGTAAAAGCACTCCAATTACCTTTAGCAGGAAGTCGTAGTTGATTTGAGACTGAGTGAAAATTATTACATAATGCTCGTTGGGAACGTACTATATTTTGGACTTCAAAGACTTTAAATGCCTATGATTCATATTATAGATATTTTCATATTAATGATAATAGGATTGCAAGATTAACAGCATATAATGAGTTCTGATTCAGTGCTCGTTGTGTAAAAGATAGATAAAAAATCTTTTCTTAGTAAAAGATTTTTTTCTTGCAAAAATGTGAAAAATTATATAATAAAATAGAGAAAAAATACGTAGTAAATAACTCTATTTATGTCAGATAAAAATACCACTGATACTCAGGAAAAAACTCCTTCTATCCTGAATGATATATACTATGATGAAAAAAAAGAAAGTGTAGATATTTCATCTCTTTTTTTATTGTCACAAGTAAGAGTTTTTAGAAAATTATTTAAACAAAGTACAAAAGATATTTTTCATAAATGAAAAAAAACAGTTTTTTTAAGTATCTATCCAAAAATTAAACTTCTAAAACTCTATCGTCCATTTAATAGTGAAATAAAAAAAGTAAAGAAAAATAAACCAATTATATTATCAAACTATCAACCAATAGAAAATTATACTACCTTAAATCTATCTGATTTCGATGAAACTCAAAGAGTGATTTCCCCTGTGTTTGATTTTCAACATCCTAAAAAACAAAAATTTGTATTCTTTCGTAGGCTTTCATTTTCATTGGTAAAAATAGGAGTTTCTTTCCTTGTTTTAATACTGAGTCTTTTTCTTTATGGAATTACTACTAAAACATACATTGAAAAAACTTTTCAAGGAATACAAACATTAGATATAAAAAATTTTTCTTTACTCAAATCAAATTTACAAAATATTCAATCAGATTTAAAAATAAGTTATATATTAATTCAACCACTTTTAGGTTTGAACTTAATAGTTCAAAATTCTTCTATAGACAACCTAGGTAAAATTATTCCAGCAGGACGTGATATGCTTCAATTTTCTCTTTATTTTTTTGATATTTACGATGGGGTGAATGCAATGGTGAAAGAAAAATGAATAAATGAAATTATGTTTTCTCAGCTGATTGATAATATTGAACCAATACTTATAAATATGAATCAAAATCTATCAAGTGCTATTGATTCACTCAAAACAGTTGGTGATTTTTCTGATGAAAATATCAATTTCCAATTTAAAAAATATGTAAATCAAGTATATTATTTTTGAGATTATTTCCATACTATAATGGATAATCTCAGTGTTATAAAAGATATTTTATGACACAATGAAAAAAAGACGTATTTCATCATTTTTCAAAATAATGATGAAATTAGACCAACTGGATGATTTATGGGAAGCGTGGGAATTTTAGAATTATTTCGTTGAAAAATAGCCAATTTTGAAACCAAAGATATTTATGCTATTGAGTGGGATTTAAAGGATTTTGCAACAAAAAATGGAGTCGCTTTTGAACAGAGTGCTCCAGAGGGACTCAATAAAATATCAAAGACTTTTTGACTCAGAGATGCGAATTATTATCCAACTATAGAAGAAAGTAGTCTTAAAATACAAGAATTTTTAAAAAATAGTGAATATAAAATAGATGGGATTGTATACATAAATCAAAATCTTATTTTAAATATTTTGAAAAAAATAGGACCTATTTATTATGATGCAGTTAAAAGAGATATTACTTATGATAATTTTTCTACTCTTTTTTCTACTCTTGTTGAAGCAAAAATTACAAAAACACATACTCTTGCTACTCCAAAACAAATACTTTTTGACTTTATTACGATATTTTTTGACAAAATAAAATCTATAGAGGATTATAAATTTTTTGTAGAATTGTTTATTGAAAGTATTGAAAAAAAAGATGTATCAATCTATTTTTTTAATACTAAAGAAAATGATTTTTTAAAACAAATAGGACTTGAAAAATCATATGATTATTTTTCATTTTTTGATTTTAATTATCCTGTATTTACTTCTATTTCTGGAAATAAATCAGATAGATATATTTCCAGAAATTTTGAAAAAACATACTCTATTCAAGAAAATTGCGATATTTCTACTTCCTTAAAGATCACCCAAAAACATGGATTTAATATCAATGAAGAAGTCTATATAAAAACACTTTTATATGATATGGATGCTCTCGGACAGGTAGATATTAACACACTTTTAGATATTCAATGAAAATGACTCAATAAACAATATATCAGAGTACTTATCCCTAAAAATGCTCAAGTGATACAAAATAAAAATATTACCATTACAGATTTTCCTGAATATAAAGAAGTTTCGTTTTATCTGGATACAAATACTTTTTTTGAATCAAATTCTCGTTTTGAATATACTATACCAAATCCAGAATGTAAAAATTATACATATAACTTCATAAAACAACCTGGAATAAAAAATTATCATATAGATATTATAAATAATTGAAATTTACAACAATCTCTATATACTGAAACAGATTTTACTTTTAACGATTAAAAAACTATGTGATTCAAACAAATGATTTCTCTTGATAATCCAGTAAGACTTTTATACCATCTCTTGAGAGCTATTGCAGCAAATTTTATGTATGGGTTTCCTTCAAGAGGAATGACTATTATCGGAGTAACTGGAACGAATGGAAAAACTACTACTACCAATATTATAGCCAGATGACTCAAAGATTCTGGAAAAAAAGTATTTATGTTTTCAACGGTAAATTATTTTATTGGGGATGAAGAATTTAGAAACGATACTAAAATGACTTCACCAGATCCATTTTTGCTTCAAAAACTTTTTAAACAAGCAAAACAAAAATGATGTGAAATAGCAGTTATTGAAACTTCTAGTCATGCTATTACTATGAATAGGATTTGGGGGATTGATTATGATATTGCACTTTTGACTAATATAACCCAAGACCATCTTGATCTTCATCATACCATGGATAATTATGTCAGAACAAAATTAAAATTATTTAAATGACTCATTTCATCTACCAGAAAACCAGGAATAAAAAAAACAGCTATTATCAATTTAGAATCAGAATACAAGGAATTATTTTTAAATGAAACATATGATGTTTTAACGACTTACTGATTTGATTATAATGCAAATCTAAAAGCTGAAAATATTCAAAATGAGATTGATGGAGTATTTTTTGATGTAAAAATACCAGGAACGGTTTTAAAAATAAAAACAACCCTTCGTGGGAAACATAATATCTATAATATTTTATGAGCTATCTGAGTATTTTTGACGCTTTGACTGAAAACAGAAGAAATAGAAAAATCTATTCAATCGGTTTGAGTCGTTCCAGGAAGACTTGAGGAAGTAAATAATTATGAAGGATTTAAGATTTTTATTGATTATGCACACACTCCAGATGCACTTGAAAATGTTTTACAGACTTTGAAAAATATTAATGGAGTAAAAAGAATTATTACTGTATTTTGAGCAACATGAGATAGAGACACCACCAAAAGACCAATTATGGGAGAAGTAGTTTCGAGACTTTCTGATTATGTTATTTTGACTCAAGATGATGATTATACAGAAAAAACACAAGATATCATGAAAGATATTTTACCAGGAATTGAAAGAAAAGAGTGAGAAAATTTTTGGATCATTCCAGATAGGGAAGTAGCTATTAGAACGGCGCTTTTACAAGCTGAAAAAGATGATGCTATCTTGATTGCTGGAAAATGAGATGAACATCTTATGATGACCAATCTATGACCAATTGCTTATAATGACAAAGAAGTAGTCTTAAAAGTTTTAAAAGAAATTGATGATAATAAAATAATGTAATAACCATATAATTTATGACCCTTTACCTCAAATATCGTCCCAAAGACTTTGAAAGTTTAGTATGACAAAATTTTATAAAAAATACTCTCAGACAAGCTATTATAAAAGATAAACTCGTAGGAGCGTATTTATTTTGCTGACCGAGGGGAACAGGAAAAACTTCCACAGCGAGAATATTTGCCAAAGCGATTAATTGTACCAATATAAAAGATGGAAATCCTTGTTCTCAGTGTGAAATTTGTCTTTGAGTACAAAATGAAAACTTAGTTGATATTGTCGAAATAGATGCTGCAAGTTATACGTGAGTTGATAATATAAGAGAAATCATAGAGAAAGCAGTATTTTCACCAACGACCTGTAAATATAAAGTCTACATAATAGATGAAGTTCATATGCTTTCAAAATGAGCTTTTAATGCGCTTTTAAAGATTTTAGAAGAACCACCAGAACATCTGAAATTTATTTTAGCGACTACAGAAAGTCATAAAATTCCTGAAACTATTTTATCTCGTTGTCAAAGATATGATTTTAAAAGTATTTCAAACGATGATTTAAAGCAAAGACTTTTGTATATAGCAAAAGAAGAAAATATAAACATAGATGAGGAAAGTCTTGAATTTATTACCAAACAAGCAAATGGGTGACTCAGAAATGCTATTTCTCTTTTTGAACAATTAGTGATGAACTGAGAAATCAAATTTGAAAGTGTGATACAAAATTATGGTATTCCCAGAAATGAAGTACTTATTTCATTTTATGAAAAACTTATGACTCAGGATACAACAATTATACCTGATTTTGATACTATTGCATCTGAGTACAATCTCCAACTTTTCTTTAAAGAACTTCTATTTTTTATCAAAGATAAACTTTTAGAAAAAATGGATTCTTCAGAAGAATTGAAAAAACATATTTTTCTTTTAGAAAATCTCGAAGAAGCCTATTTAAAATCAAAAAATAGTTTTGATGGAAAAACTATCTTTTTAGTAGGAATTATAAAATCGATTAAAAATATTACTTTTACGTCAAATGAGATACCACCAGCTATACAAACGACAAAAAAAGTACCTCAAGAAACTACTCAAGCTTCTAAAGAAAGTGTTCCAGAAGTAAAAAAACTATCTACAAAAGAAATCTCTCATGATGATCTTTTTGATGTATTTTGAGAGGAAAGTTTTTGAGATGTGATGCCAGATACTCCGAATTCTTTTGATGATATTGAAGTTCCTCAAATTACCAAAGAAAATAAACCAAATCTTCCAGTATCAAACTTTAACCAAGAATGATTTATTCAAGCTTTGAGAAATTTATGAGGGAAATGAGCACTGACTATGTCGCTGAGAGCTTCTACCCTACAATTTGATGAAAAAAATCTCATTGTTTTTACCAAAACAAAAATTGCTATGAAACAGATTTCTTCTTCAGATAATATTTCACTCATGAGTAGAGGATTAGAAACTATGTGATTTTTAAATATTAATATTGAAATAAAATAATGTTTGCACTTATTTCACCGTTTTCTCGCAGCTTTGATGATATTTGATTTACCTATAAAACCCCAAAACATCTTGAAAAAATACTCAAAATAGGAATGGTAGTTTCAATTCCATTTGGAAAAAATGAAGTGTATTGAGTGGTGTTAGACACGATGGAACAAAGTGATTTTGATGAAACAAAAATCAAAGAAATTACTACCCTTTATAGTGAAGATATTTTTCTTAATACTTATCAAATCGCTCTTTTAAGATGGATTTCAATATATTATTTTTGTCTTATCCATCAAAGTGTATGACTTTTTTTTCCAAAAAATCTCATCGAAAAAATAGAAAAAAATACTTTCACTTTTTCTTCCTCAAATCCTCTTTCTTATACTTTTCAGTCTCATGTTGAACTCAGTATTCCTCAAAAAGCGATATATGAGACTATTCTCTCTACACAAAAAAATAAATTTTTACTCTATTGAGTCACCGGAAGTGGAAAAACAGAAATCTATATACATCTTATTAAACATTATTTAGATTTGTGAAAACAATCACTTTTACTCGTACCAGAAATCATTCTTACCAACCAAATATTTGAAAGAATTACTAAAGTTTTTTGAAGGGAAGTACTTATTCTGAACTCTACTGTTTCAGCTGCCAAAAAAACAAAATATTGGCAATCCATTCATCAAAATCAAGCAAAAGTTATTATCTGAACTCGTAGTGCACTTTTTTATCCATATAATAATTTAGGAATTATCATCATAGATGAAGAACACGATCAAAGTTATATTTCTGATAATGCACCAAGATATGATAGTATTGAAGTTGCAGAAAAAATAGTAGAATGAACCGATGTAAAATTACTTTTATGATCAGGAACTCCTAAAATACACCATTTGTATAGATGACTGAAATGAGAATTTGAAGTGTTACATCTTTTTCAAGAATATAAATAAAAAGAGAATGAAAAGAATAATTAAATACTACTCATTAAAGTAAAAAAATTGCAAAAATATATATTTATGTTAGACTATAAATATATTTATTATCTAACTTTTAAGTAATGAAAACACAAATAACAAAAAAGGAAAGAAATTTTTCGAAAAATTTCTTAAGTAAAACCGTAGGTTTTACTCTAGTTGAGCTTATCATAGTAATTACTATTTTAGCAATCCTTGCCACTATAGCTTTTATATCTTTTAAGAATTACTCTTGAAATGCAAGAGATGGGAATAGAGTCGCTACCTTAAAAAATATAGAAAAATGATTAGAACTCTACTTTGTTAAAACTTGAGAGTTTCCTTCTCCAGATGGAAATATCCTTACTGGTTCTATGAGCTGAACTCAAATTATGTATTCTTGAGAGATCTGAGACAATATTTCAAGTGCCATTAAACTCAATAAACTGGCTTTTGATCCTACTTTAGGAAAAAATTATAAATATTGAATTACTGCTAACAAACAAGAATACAATCTCGGAGGAATTTGAGAATCTGATTCTCTTTCTCAAAATATCATTCCAACTACTTATGCAAATTCTTATTACTGACAAGTAGTAGGAAATTATAGATGATATATTAAGTATTCTACTGGAAATCTGTATTATCTAACAAATGTACCAAGTTTAATTTATACATATAGTGGAAGTGTAAGTGATTTATATAATGAGAAAGATAATGTTCATTTTGTAATAAAAAAATGAGAGAATATTCCGTATAATATTCCTGGAAAGATAAATAGTAAAACCCCTGATAATGTTATAAAAAGAAAAACTTGAAAATCAAATGCTAAATTTGAAAATATTGATATTAGTGAAGTAGTAAATGCAAAAACTTCAGAAAAAAAGAAAGAAGAAATAGCGAAATTACTTTGAAAAGATAAAGATATACTTGAAAGTTTTTGAACTGATGATAAGGATATACTTGAAAATATAGTAAATGGAACTCCTCAAACTATTCTAAATAACTCATCTTCTTCTAGTTCATCTTCAAGTGGTTGAGGAAATCCTGAAAATCCTATTGATTCAAAACTATCTTGAAATTGTGAAAATCTTCCTGAAAATGCGAAATATTTTAATAATTGAGATAATTATAGTATAAATAAAGCCCCAATTGGGACAAGTTTGTTTGCTAGTTTTGCATTGAACCCAAGTGAAAATACTTGTGAATTTAAATGTAATGATAATTATAATTTTGTAACAAATCAATGTGTGTTAACAAATTATACTATTACTTTTGAATCAAATGGATGAACGAGTATTCAAAATCAAATAGTATCTCATAATTGATTGCTAATAAAACCAAACAATCCAACAAAAAGTGAATATATATTTGATGGATGGTATAAAGAAGCACAATTTACGACACTATGGAATTTTAATACTGATGTAGTAAATGCTAATATTACTTTATATGCAAAATGGTCTGATAACACAACACCAATAAGTTTTTTTGAATATTCTGTGATAGATAATAATATAACTATTACAAAATATAAATATAGCCAAATTTCTCCAAAAAATGTAAAAGTTCCATCTGAAATTGAGGGGAAAAAAGTAATATCTATAGCTAATAATGCTTTTAATTGAGAATGAACTTGTAGTGATTGTTTAGAATGGGATCAAGCACAGCTTACTAGTCTTATCTTACCTGAAACTTTAGAGACTATTTGAGATACTGCTTTTTATTATAATAAACTTACTGTTGTAGTAATTCCTGATAGTGTAAAAAGTATATGAAGATATGCTTTTGCTGAAAATCATTGAATAGTAAGTGTGACGATATGAAGAAATATTACTACTATTTTAGAAAAAGCATTTTTTATAAATAATATATCAACTATTATTTTTAGATCTGATAATAGTACTTCTATTTGATTAGACGTATTTAATTGGCAAAATAGTACTAAAATTTTTTGACTTTCAAATATAAATCAAAATGTATATTGAACTTGGAAAGTACTTTGAAATACTTGGACAAAACAATAATTACTTACAAAAAAACTTCTTTGTTATATCAAAGAAGTTTTTTATTTTTTACTGAGCAATCTATATATAAAATAAAAAATACCTCAAAAAATAGCTCCAAAAAGATGACCGATAAAACTGACTTGAGCACTCAAACCTATGAGGATATTGATGATTAAAGCTGTGATTCATCATTTGTATTCTGGGTCTTTTCTTTCATAGAGGAGAAGAGTATAAAAAGAAAGTATTGCGAGTGCAAATCCACTAATTCAGATAGTAACTGTTCCTATTTGCGTAAAAACAAGGAGCGCTATTCCATTAAAAAGAGTCGTTCATAAAAAGAAAAATAAAAACCATTTTTTTCAAATTTTATTTTCTAATTGATTTCAGAAAAAATATAAAAACATACTATTAAATAGAAGATGAAGTATTCCTCAGTGTAAAAAACTATACATACAAAATTGAATAGCGAGTCTTAAATAATCTCCTTGAAGTAAAAAAAGATGACTCATTCCAAATATGCTACTGAGCTCCGTTTGTTGTACTCAAACTAAGGTAAATATAGCACTGATGATGATAAGAGCATTACTAATAGTGAGTCACATTTTTTCTTAAAATAAAAAGTAAAATAATTCATACCAGTATCATTGGGATACTTAAAAGACTTCCCAATGTCAAAAATCACATAATATATCAAATATGAGCATCGGGAGTTCTAAAAAATAATTCCACTATAGTTCTAAAACTTCCATAAAAAATTAAAAAATATGCCGAAGTTTGTCAGAAGAAAGTTTTATATTTATTGATAAAATATAGGAGAATAAGCAATACAAATCCTTCTAAAACAGCTTCTAAAAGAGGAGAAGGAAAATATGATATTCCATTTTTTTCAACTGCAAAAGCTCCTGTATATTGAGCAAATCATAAAAGCTCTTTATTGAGATAATTTCCTATTCTCCCCAGTCAAATTCAAACTGGAACAATAACAGCTAACTCATCAATAATTTTCCAAAAGCTTATATTATATTTTCTTGCAAAAAGAAATACACTTCATACGACCCCTAAAAATCATCCGTGAAAACTCATTCATCATTCCCAAACTTTTAATATAGAAAGTGGGGTTTCTATATAAGTAGAAAAATCATAAAAGAGAATATATCATATTCTTCCTCATAAAACTACTCATAGAAATACGTAAAAAAAGAGACTTTCGAGTTCTTCTTTTTTGATGATATTTTTCTTGAGAATATAATAATATCAAGCTATAAATCAAAGTGCGTACATAAGTCCATAATAGGTCGGCGAGAGAGTAAATCAAAAAATATTTATTTCAAAAATTGTCATGAAAATATTTCAAAAAGTAAAGTCAGATATATTATAAAAGTTTTGAAGTTTTTGCAAGAAAAAAGTCTTTCCTAAGAGAAAAACTTTTTATTAATAATCACTCGTCACTTGAGTTTGAATTTCATAGATAATAAAATCATCTGCTTTAAAATTTTCTTCTAATTTTCTTGAGAGTACTTTTGGAAAGTCAGCTCATGAAACGAGTGTAGGAGAAATATTTGGAAGAATAATAGAAAGTTTTGAATAATCTTTTTTTATCACTAAAACTCAACTTTTTGCTGGATTGAGTTCACTAAAAGGTTTATCTAAAATATTTCTGGAAGTGATGACATCAATTCTTATTTTTACTTTTTCTAAATCAGCTAGAGTAAGTCTTTCAAATCTAGGATCTTGAAGTGAGTAGACGCTATTTTGTATGAGTTCATTAACGATATCATTTTCAAGTTCTACAACATTTCCACTACTTCCTACGATATTTCCATTTTTATACAAGGTTACAAACACGGTTGCTTTTTTTTGTAAAAGGGAAGTATCAGTAATAATGAGTTCATTTTTTGTAGGAATTTTTCCATTACTTAAAAAATATTGGAGTGTTTGTTTCACGATATTAATCATATTTTTGTTATATAAAATAATAAAAAATTAGTACAAATTACTTTCACTGGCAGCTTGGTTATATTCATCAATATCTTCTTGTTTGATTTGTTCAAAAATATCTCATAATTGATCCTTTCCAGTAATCATAAAATATTGATAATATAATAAATCAAAGAGTCATTTAAAAAATAACATACAAGCATTTGAGAGTGGAAGGATTAAAAGTAAAGAAAGAAGTTTTGCATATCATTCTCAAAAAAGAGAAAAAATAGATACAACCGCGATAGCACTCAGTCACAATCAAAAAAAACTAGCATACACTCAGAGTAAAATATATCTATAATTATTTAACAGTTCTAAAATCAAAATTTCTCAAAAACTCAAGAGTAAAATATGAAGAATAAATACATACATAATAGCATTGTAGTTATTCATACCAACCACTACATATACCGGAATAAAAATGATATAAATAATAATAGCAAAAAAAGAAATTTGCCCAAAATGAATAATAGTTTTTTTGTATTTTTCACTATCGATAATCGTGAGAAAATAATATGTCACCATCGCAACTATAACAGAAACAAAAAAGGTTATAAATGATAATACAAAAGGGAAAAGTGGGCTATTTCATCACATTCATAGTGTGACTCATTTAAATTGAGAAGGAATATCTATAATTCAACCAAATAAAAATACTATAAAAAGTAAAAGCACACTTCCAATTACTCAGGCAATAAATGCCCCGGCAGTCGTCATAAGTACATCTACTATTTTTATTTTTCTTGGTCAGAAAATGTTATCATTTTGGCTCATAATTCTTTTTTATTTAATAAGATAAGACTGAGGATATAAAGACACACTCATACAGAAATAAATATATCAGCAAAATTGAAAACACTGAAATATTTAAGTCAGATGAAATCAATGACTTTTGAGTGAAATACTCTTTCATATCCATTTCCAAGAGCTCCAGCAAGTACAAAGATAAAACTTATATCTATCAATTTTGAATTCTTTTTTTTCTCTTCAGTATAATAATACCAAAATATTACTCATATTAAAACGATAGTCAATATTTTTAACGCTATTCCAGTAAGAGGAATAGAAAATGCAATTCAAATATTTTCAACATATTTCAAATACAAAAAATCACCTACTAAGTTTTTTTGAACTTGTAGGTTATTTTTTGCTATAAATTTAGTAAATAAATCTATAAAAATAAGAAAAATTATTCAGAGGTAAAACATATATTTCTAGTACAGATAGTGTAAAATTTTCAGTGATTCTTATCTCATAAGTTCACTTCCGGCAATTAATTTTGCTTCTTTATTCATAGCTCTTCCTTCTAAATCTTCATTGAGATATACGAGTTTTGTTTTATCAGAATTTCAGATATTATTTAATGTTTCAATTCTTGAAGAATCAAGAAGAAATTTTAATATTTTATCTCCATCTAAAGTACTATCAGCACTTTTAATCATTTCTACAGATTCTTTAAATCATTTTGCAATTTCCATTCTTTGTCCAGCCATTCATTGTCAAATAAGTATTTTTGCGTCTTTATCTGCTTCAGCTCTTTTTACTTGCATAATTTTTTCTGCTTCTCATTCGTTTTGAGCTGCTTCTTTTATTTTTAATGATTCTACTACTTTATTCATAGCATTCATTACAGAAGCTTCGAGTTTAATATCTCTTACTTGAATAGAGTCGAGTGTAAAACCAAATTGAGAAAGTTTTTCTCTGAGATTTTCTTCAATAGAGTCACCAATTTCTTGTCTTTTATTAAAGATTTCTTTATGACTAAAAGTCGAAATCATGGCTCTGAGTTGTTCATCGATTACTGATTCAAGTATTTGAGTAAAATTTTGTACAGAATATACTGATTTATAAATATGACCGTTTTTTGAATCATCTCCATTATCAAGTACATAATAAACAACATTGAGTCTTACATATACAGTAACATTATCAGAACTAATACTTTCTACATTAGAAGTAAAGTTTTTTCTCATCAAATCTTGATGTCTTGTCCATTCTACAAATGGAATGAGAAAATTGATACCTGGTCTTAAAATACGGTTATATTTTCATAAAAATTCAACTGTTTTTACCGTATTTGGAGTTACTATTTTAACTGATAAAAATATTAAGATAACATCTAATACTATTGCTGGAACAATAAGTCCAGTCATTCATCACACAACAAGAATTCAAATAACCAAAATAGGAATTATAAATCACATATTTAGAAAGTTAGAATATAAACAGAGAAATTATATATGAAAGAGGAAGATTTCAAAATTATTTTGTATTTTTCCAATATAAAACTTTTAAAAATCTTGTTACTATTCCATCACTTGGTCCAGTTACCTGAGGATTAAGGTTATTATTGGCAAAAGTATTTCCTTCAAGAGTAGTATTGGCACTGACACCATTGTATAAAACAGAATGAAGTCTAAGATTTCTTAAAGTATATGATGAGTAGCTTAAATACATCTCTTCTTCTCAAAACCTTTGTTTATAATTATGATATTTATTAGTATTAAAATAATTCCATTTATTTCTAGAAAATTGTATAAATGCTTCAATCGATTTTTCGAGTTCTATGAGTCAAATATTTCCTGGCTCATAGTATTGGCTTGTGATTTGAAATATTCACCAACCATTTGCTGGATTGTACATATTACAATTGGTTTCTTTTCCCCAAGTTGCTATAATAAGTGCCGTTGGGAAATCATTTTTTTTTGCTATTTCATCCACAAAATCATAGTTGGTTTTACATTTTTCAGGAACTTCGAGTTTGGTAGTAATATCAGCACCATATTGATTAAAAAATTCTAATTCTCAAGTTATATTTATTTGAGAATTTCAAATTCATGAACTATTATCTCATAACTCTTGTTGTTTTTTTTCTCATATTACTGATTCAAATTCTTTTTTGAGTTCATGGAAAATCATCCAATATCTCGTATCAGTTTTATATTTTGAAGCAAGAGTATCTATTTTTTTTACTCTTATTTCAAACCAACTCGTTTCTTTTTTCTCTTTTAAATTCCAAATAATTTCTTTCGCTTCATTGAGTGCTTTATTATCTTTTTCACTGAGTTCATAAGCGAAACTTTGATTTATACAAAGACTCAAAGTTATAAAAAATAAAAAGATTTTTTGTATCATACTTGGTAAAATTATTTAATTAAACAATCAGTATAATAGAAAAAAATCTTTAAAAAACAATTATTTTTATTTGTACAATAGAAAAAATAAGTTATAAATTAACTATATTTTTCTAAAATTTTTTCTCAAATAATCATTCCATCAATCGATGAAGATGTAATTCCTCCAGCAAATCATGCTCATTCTCCAGTTGGATAAATTCATTTTATGTTAGATTCTCAATTATCATCTCTAAAAAATCTTACTACAGCTGAAGTTCTCGCTTCAATAGCTATAAGTATAGCATTTGGGTCAGCAAATCAATGAATTTTTTTATCAAATTCTGGAAGTGCTTTTTTCAGAGCTTCTACTACAAAATCAGGGAGACATTTTTCTAAAGAAGTAAAATGAAGACTTGGTTTAAAAGTAGTATTCACATTTCAAAAATCAGTCGATGGTTTTCCATCTAAAAAATCACCTACTAATTGAGCTGGAGCTGAAGCGTCACTTCCTCCGGCTTCAAAAGCTTTTTGTTCCCAATATCTTTGAAATGCTACTCAAGCAAGAGGATGATCGCTTCAAAAATCACTTGGATTTACATTTACGAGTAGTGCAGAATTGGAATTTATATTTTTTTGAGCATAATGACTCATCCCGTTGATACAGAGCTTTCCATCTTCTGATGAAGCATTTACTACTTCTCAACCAGGACACATACAAAAAGTGTAGACACTACGAGTTTCTTTATTGTGAGCTACGAGTTTATAATTGGCAGTTGGAAGTTTGATATGTTGGCAAGATTCTCAAAATTGAGATGTATTAATAAGTTCTCTTGGATGTTCAATTCTTACTCAGATAGCAAAAGGTTTTTGTGTCATTTGAAGTCCAGCATTATAGAGCATTTCATAGGTTTCTCTGGCTGAATGTCAAAGTCATAAAATAAGGTCATCGGTAGCAAAAAAATTGTTTTCTGGATAATTTTGACTTGAACCTTCTTTGGTTGATTGTACATACACTCCAGAAATTTTTCCATTCTCTATACTGATATTGCTCATCATGGTATCAAAGAAAAAATCTCATCATAAAGAGATAATTTTTTTTCTCAGATTTCTTACTACTCACCTGAGTCTATCAGTTCCGATGTGGGGTCTTGCAGAATATAAAATTTCTTCAGGAGCACCACAATTTACAAATTCAGAAAAAATAAATTTACTTCTTGGATCATTTACTAACGTATAGAGTTTTCCATCAGAAAAAGTTCCGGCTCATCATTCTCCAAATTGTACATTTGAATGAATATTTAAAACTCTTTTCGTCCAAAAATTATGGACGTCTTGAACTCTTTGATTCACCTCACTTCCTCTTTCGAGAATAATTGGTTTGAGTCATGCTTGAGCTAAAAGTAAAGCTGAAAATAATCCACTTGGCCCACTTCCAACTACTATCGGTCTTTTTTTCACTTTGCTTCAATCTACTTTTTTTATATCGTATACAAAAGGTTCTTGAAGTCTGATTTTATGTCTTTTTATGTTTTGAAGGAGTTTTGGATGATGTGCTTTTGAAAGAAAATTTTCATTATCTCAAATATCAACCAAAACACTCCAAACTACTAAAATTTGTTTTTTATTTCTTGAATCAAGTGCTCTTTTTACTTTTTCTAAAGAAAGAATTTGTTCCTTTTTGATTCATAAAATCTTTGCTGTTTTATCTTCTAATTGTGCATCATCTTCATTTTCATCCAAAGAAAAAGTAATTTCTTCGATTTTTAAAAGTTTTTTATTCATGGTTTTGTTATAGAAAAATATTTTTGGTATTGTATATTTTTTCATATGAAATACAAATTATTATTGTGCTGAAAATATATATCATTCTCCATGAATATTTTGTATCCGATTATCGAGTCAAAAAGGGGAAAGTCATTTTTTAAGTCTCAAAATATTTACTCTCAAATTTCTATTTATTATGAAACAAATATCTCACCAAATTTTTTCGATTAAAAAGTTTTCAGATAATAATTTTTCTCTATGAACAAAAAAGAGAGATAATATATATTTATTATTTTTTGTAAGAATTATTTTTTGATTTTCAAAATAAAATTCATTACTCCCCATGTCATAACAAAGTCATTTATAAGAATGAATATTTCATAAAAAATAGAGATGTGAAAGATAATAATTTTTAAACCAATTCATAATTCTCACCTCTAATTCTTTGAGTCGAAATGGCTTAATAATATAATCACTTGCTCCGCACTCAAAAGCATATCTAAGATTTTCTATATAACTATTTCCACTTATAACCACAACAGGAATTTTTTTATCTTTTTTACGTATTATTTGTATGATTTCAAAACCATCTTTATTGTTATAATGGGGTGACAACTTTATATCAGTAAGAATAATATCATATGATGATATAATACTCATATGATGTTGAAATTCTCATAAAGAATGAAGGATACAAACTCTATTAGTAATAACTTTTGATTCAAAAATATTTTTTATCTTTTCTGCTAAAAACTCGTCGTCTTCAATAATTAAAATATTCATTTCTTTTGCTAAAAATTATATTTTTTTATTTTTATATTATAGGTATTTCAATAATAAATTCAGCTCATCAAAATTCTTGAGAAAAACCTGCGTGAATGGTTCCTTGATGCATAGAAATAATTTTTTTACATAAGTAGAGTCACATTCATAGTCAAATAATATTGGTATTTCATTTACTATATTTATCAAATAAATCTCATATTTTAATTCATTCAAATCCTTCACCATTATCTTCTATTTTTACTATAAAACTGGCATCAGTTTTATATCAAGTTACACAAACAATTCCGTCTTTTCCTTGAGTAAATTTGATGGCATTTGAGATAAGATTTTCTATAACTTGCCTGAATTGTACCTTATCTATTTTGAGAAATCAAATATTTTTATCAACTCTATCTATAAATTGAATATTTTCACTTGTATGGGTATGAACTTCTATTTCATTTTTTAATAAGTACGGAATATGAATTTCTTCTAAATAGAGTGTAACATTGTGAGTATCATAGTATTGAACTGCAAATAACTTTGAAGTAAGTTCTCATATTTTTATAAGGATAGAATTAAGTATTTCAAGCTCGGATTTTATATCGAATATATCCCCAGTTTTTATATCATCCAGCATACTATCTGCTTGAAATATAGCAGAAGCTACTGGAGATCTGATTTCATGAGAAATCATGGCAATAAACTCTTTTTGTTTATTGATAAGATTGTTGTATTCAATAGTTTTTTCATCGATTTTTTTATCTAAATTCAAAGAAAGATCTCTTATTTTTTCAAATGATTGAATATATTTTAAATGATGTTCAATAAAAAATATAAAATCTTGTATAATTTTAATTTCTGTTTTGTTATAAAAATCTCAAAAAGACTTTATTCCAAGAGAGATAATTCATATATTTTCTTGACTGTTAAAAATTGGAAATATCAAAAAATCTTTATTATCTAAATCAAGTAAAATATTTTTTTTATCAAATTTTGATTTATTTTCTTCTATAAAAACAATATCATTGATAAATAATTTCATTCAATTATTTTTTTGGAAAAATTTTTTTAATTCTTTATTTGAAAAATTATCAAATAAAGATACTTTACAATAATGAGTTTTAAAAATAGATTTTAATTCTTTTTCTAAATAGGGGCAAAGTTTATGAAAGTCAGTTATAAGAGAAATATTTTGTTTGAGTTTATTGATAAATCATTCAAAAGTACTATATTGATCTCTTCATAATAAAAAATTATATAAAATTTTATAAAAAATAATATAAAAAATAATTCATATTACTATGTTTGCATATCAAGTAAAATTGGTATTTCCCCAAAATCCATTATTGAAATATTCATACAGTTGTGTAAGTCAAAAAATACTTCCAAGAGAGAGTATTCAAGCCAACAATCAAATAAATATTTTTCAAATTGAATAATATACATTTGTAAAATAATATTTTTTAATTACATAAACTACTCAAGAAATAAAAAATGTATATATTAAAATAATTTCTCTCTCAAAAATCCGAATTCACATCATAGGTAAAAATAACTGAAATGTGATAAGTAAAAATAGTAGTAAATAAGAAAAAAATGAAATATATTTTAATCTTAATCTATTGATATAGGAAGATTGTTTTCATTTTATAAAAGCCATAATTACAAAAGCTACTACAAAAAAAGATTGAAAAAATACATGTAAAAGAAACCATTTTCCAGGTATTTCACGATAAACATTTTCACTTTGAGAAAATTCTAAATCATAAATAATTCTATCACTTCCTATATAAATTCATAAAATACTTATAAAAAATAATATAATAAATAAATAAGATTTTTTTGATAAATTATTTTTTCAAATATTAAAAAAATAAAGTGAAAATAAAAGACTATAGGTTGTTAATACTCAAATTCAAAAACAAAAACGAGAAATAAATAATAAATTTTCTACTCCACTTATTCCTGAAAAAAATAAGAAAAATAAAACAAACCACCCAGACATAAAAATCGTAAATAAAAGAAAAAATATCCCAAAGGCATTTTTATAAATTTTATAAACGAGACATCCTCAGTAAATAGAGAATACGATGGAAACTATGTATATTAATAAATAAAAACTCATAGTATAAACAATAAAAAATAAATTACTTTTGTGCTTTTGATAATGCTAAAAAATGTTTTACTCCTCATGATAAATAATGCTTGTAGTTTCTTCCCACTTCAGGAATAACCTTCAAATGACTTTTATACCCAGTTCCCGTATTTATGATTTTTTCTCTCCAGTAAGAAGATTCTTGAAATCATAAAGAAATTCATCCCATTACTTGAGTAACCATATGTAAACTATTTTTTTCATCGACTTCTGTAATCGCTGGAGTAAAAAGATGTCTTTCAGGGAGATGAAGCGCAAATTCTTTTAATACTTCAAAAAGAGTAAAAAAACTGATATAACTTTGTAAAAATCATATCGATGACATGACAAACATTTTTTCTGGAGTATATCACAAAATATTTTGAATTCTTTTTTGTATTTCAGGAAGTCAAATTTCTTCATAATGATAGGCAAACTCTCTTGAAAAAATATTTTCTAAAGTATCAAAATATCCTTCTTCATATCAAACTATTTCTCACACATCATTTTTACATACTACTAAAAATGATTCTTCGCTTTTTAAAAGTCTTTCTTGTATCTTTTCTACATGTTCATGACCATATATAAATTTTGTTTTTCATCCGCACGATATACAAGGTATTTCATGGAGAGATAATATTCACATAATTTTTTGAACGGTCTCATCATATATTTCTTTTTCTAAGTGTCAAAAGATATCTTTCTTTGACATCATAGTATGACAACACTGGCATTGTACAAATTCTCAAATTCATTCTGCCCACATATCTTGTGTAACTTCATTGAGTCTTTCAAAATCTCATTGACTCAGTTCTCTTGGAGCTAGCGATTGTACGGTAATATTTTTCTTCATACATTTTTTATTAATAAATAAACAAAAAATGTATAAAAAAAAATTGTTACATTTCTGTAACAATTTTTTAGATTTTTAAGAAAAAATAAAAATAGGGAAATACTCCCTATTTTTATTTTTGTAGTAAATATCATCACATATTAGATGAACCATATTGTATATTAATACCTCATACATGCAGAGGATTTTGTATATTTATATTTTCTAAAATAAGCTTGTAGCTATATTTTTCTCACGAAAGTTCATACACGGCACTATTTTTATAAAAAGTTGCTGTTTTTGTATCTTTATAAATAGATGAAAGTGTATCTACTACTGGTGAAATATCAATCGTATCTTGTATATCTCCATCCTTTAATTCAAGAGTTTTCTTTTTTAAATCATATGAAAAAGAAACATTTGCAGTTTTTTCATAGAGGGCAATTTTGTACATTTTTCTATATCCTTCTATTGAAACTGGAAATATTTTTTCTGTATCTGTTCAATAAAAATATACTATTTCTTCCTCAGATACGCTATTGTAATATGATCTTACTTTTATTTGAGTCGTGATATCACTCACTACTGACCAATTTGAAGGTGGAGTATAGACTCTCTCTATTTTACTTCCATCTGGATTTTTAATATCATTTTCCCAATAAGTATCAAATTCTTCTCTATGTCTTTTTAGAAAGTCAGCATATATTTGAGAAAATAATTTTTTTACACTTTGACAATCATTGTAATCACATAAATAATCAATTCATTCATAGATTTCTTTTGAAAGCTCACTACTAATATCTTCATAATTTTTCAGAGGAGTAATATTTCCATCTTTTAAAATACCCGCTTGTATCAAATTATTTTCTAAACGAGCGTATTGTCTTGATTCTGGAAGAGAATATACTCACCAAGGACCAAGAGAAATAATAATAGTAAAGAGAGTTAATACACTTGGAATAACTGCAATTTCTTTCTTTTTTGAAACTATAAAATAAAGGGAAATCACCAAAAGCCAAATCCCAAATACAACGACAAAGTATCTATTTACTGTGATATCGTATTGAGCAATTCTTAAATAAATCGCATAAAAAAGCATCGCTATTTGTGGAATAACTACAAAAGGAAAATATTTTCTAAAGGTTTTAATAAATCCACTTTGTTCATCAAAATAAGAAGAAAACATATAGATTAAGTACCCAAAAATACTAAATCCTATTACCATCCAACTTACTTCTCATTTTGGCCAATCTCAAAAATGCAGAAGAACTTTCACACTATATGCGTAAAGTATGATAAAATACACATAAATAAAAGGTGTCGCAATATATTTTACTAAAAAAGAAAAGAATTTATTTTCTACGATTTCTTGTTTTTCAAAACTTTCTTTTTCAGGTATTTGAGTGAGTCAAAAAAGAGGAGCAATACAAGCTAAAGCAAGAATAGCCCAATCACCATAGATATCATTGTATCACCAATTAATATCAAACAAAGCAAATACTGCTGAAATCCCTATCGATCAGAGTCAAAATAACACTCATCCGAGTATAGAAGAAATGAGAAAAACAACACTAATATTATAAAAATAACGATAATACACTCCTTTTATTTCTTGTCATGAAAGTATTTTTTTGAAAAAAGGTGCAATATATAAAAATCAGATAATTCCCACTCCAGTTAGGATAAAATATATGAGATTATCAATATTATCAAACTGAACAGAAAAACTAAAATAAAAAAGCACTCAAAACACAAATGGAAAGAGTTGTAACCACTGAGCATCTATTTTATAGCGATGAGTTTCTCAAAAAAGATATACTCATAAGCTCAAGAAAAATCAAATAATGATAGAAAAAATGATTCTTCCAATAATGTTTTCCATATCAACAGAAAAATTACCTCTGGTTAAGAAAAATAACAATATCGTAAGAGCAAATACAAGAAATACTCCAAGAGGAAATCTTTTACTGATCCTCACGATGTTTTCTTTCAAACTTTCAAAACGAAACATATTCAATGCTTTCATAAGAAAAATAATTAAGAACTAAACATGTATAAATATATGTTTTTTTTGATTATTGCAAGAGATAGTGATTGAAGAAAAGAAAATTTTGAAAAAAATATATTTTTATTTATAATATTGTAGATATATAAATAAAAATATTATCTAATATCCAGAAATGCTTGAAAAAGAAACTCAGACAAAGTGAGAAAGATATTTTTTCAAGCAATAGTACCATATATTTTTTTTATTATTGATTTGTATTGAATAATAAACTATATAGAAAGTCAAATAAAAATTATATAGGAGATTTTTCAAGACAATGAAATCAAGAAAATTTAAATCTTAATTTGATTTGAAATTTAGATATTTTTCTTCCTTCTATATCTCTCCAAAATAAATTTACTTCTATTGTAGAAAAAAACGAAGAAATTATTCCAAAACAAAAAGAAAGTTTAAAGAAATTGGAAGAGTTCTATAATGGAATGATGCAGGAGAGTTTTAGAGTTTAGTTTATAATTGAATTTTTATGAATTTAAGTTTTGCAGATATATTTAAAAAACATAATAGTACTTTAATAGACATAAAACTATTTTGAAGAGAAATAGTATCAAAATACTTTGTAATAAAAAAAATACTGAAAATATTAAGAAATCATCTGATAAAGTTAAAAGATTATTATGATGAATTTCTAATAATCAAAATTGAAGTGTTATTTATGAAATAGATTTAATAATAAAATATTCACAAGATATTGAGAATGAAATGAAAAAAAATATTTATTATAAACAACCTACATATTTTTAAAAAATAACAAGGTTAATGTTTTTAATTTCTCCTTTTTTAGTTATACTCCTTTTTTTATGAAGTGAAGAAAAATTGAATTGAGCCTTAAGTTTTCTTATTTTACCATACTTTATATCTTTCATATGATATTTTTAAAATTTTTTTAATTCAGATGAATTTAAACAAGAAGAAATATGATATCAAATTAAATTTTACTTATTATGAATATCTTTAGTAATCTTAACTTGATTATATACTACATTAATAAAATTATAAAAAAACTCTCATATTTTCTCTCTATAATTTTTTTCTCATCAAATAAGTAAAAATACAGATAAAAATATAACTCTTTCTTGTTTTTTGATAAAAATTTATTAGTATTTAAGTACTTAAAAAGCGACTTTTTGTGAATTTAAAAAAACTTACACAAAACACCATATTAAATATTTTTACTCCCCCCATGAAAAAATCCCTATTTATTTTCCGTCAAGATCTCAGAGTCTATGATAATAGATGACTTATAAAAGCGATTGAAGAAAGTGATGAAATATTACCAATTTTTATTTTGGATAAAAATATTATTTCAGACTTTTGAGGAACTCAAGATAAAAAGTTTTGATTTCTGAGAGAAGTTTTAGAAAAACTTTCAGAAGATATTGAAAAATTATCTCAGCAGAAACTGAGAATATTTTATGATTTTCCAGAAAAAATTGTTCCTTTTCTTGTCGAAAAATATTCTATTGATACTGTCTATGTCAATAAAAGTTATTCTCGTTATGGAGCGAAAAAAAGAGATTCATTACTCAAAGAAACACTGTATTCAATGGGAAAAAACTTTATTCAAGTTTCTGATTATCTCTTAGTGGAGCCAGAAGATATTGAGCAAAGAAAAGTATTTACTCCATATTTTAAACTTTGGCAAAAAAAGCACAAAGATACGCAAGAACTTTCTCCAAAACCTTTCAAAGCTATTACTACAGAAGAAAATTTTGAGCCAAAAGATTTTATCTCTCTTCCAACTCATCCATTTTTTACTTTTGAATTTGGACAAAAAAGATTTACTTCTTTTCTCCATGAAAACTATAATGACTTAAGGAATGATCTTGATAGAGACGGGACTTCAAAACTTTCGGTGTATATTCGTTTTTGAATCTTTTCTATTCGTCAAATATACAACAAAAGTGCACATATAGAAAGTTTTGTGAGTGAACTTGCTTGGAGAGAATTTTGGCAACACATAGATTATTATTTTCCTGAATGTAAAGAAATAGAATTCCAAGCCACCAAAAGAAATATTTCCTGGGAAACAGATGAAAATAATATATATTTTCAAAAATTTATCGCTGGAGAAACTGGATATCCTATCGTTGATGCTTGTATAAAACAACTTCTTACTACCAATCGGATGCACGGAAGATGACGTATGATTACGGCTTCATTTTTAACTAAAGATTTGCATATTGATTGGAGATTAGGAGAAAAGTTTTTTAAAAAACATTTGCTTGATTATGATGAAAATATTAATTTTTGAAATTGGCAATGGTCTGCCTCTGTTTGAGCTGACCCAAAACCTATAAGAATTTTCAATCCTATACTACAATCGCAAAAATTTGATAAAGAGACTCTATTTATCAAAAAATACATCAAAGGATTAGAAAAATATGAACCCTTTGAAATACACGATCCAATCACACATCATTTATCTGATTATTTTCCTATCATAGTTGATCATAATAGAGAACAAAAAATAGCAAAAGAAATGTATAAGCAAAGTAAAGAAATACTATAAAACCTCACTAAAAGTGAGGTTTTATTATTTGTTGTAATTTTTCTAAAAGCAGTTTTTTTTGCGATTTATCAGGAGAATATTTTATTTTTTGTAATAATTCTATAATGCTATGTATTTCAGGATATTCTTTTTTATCTATTTCACTGGCGATTTCTGAAAGAGTTTTATAATAAAAATCTTTCCCATAAAATGTTTCTTCTAAATATTTGATAAAAATATCATACATTTTTGATTCAAAATCAGTATCATCTTGAAGTGGAAAAATAATTTCTTTTTTAGGAGTATTAGGCATTTTTTGAGCAAATATCTTTTTATTATTTTGAAACAAACTATACCAATATCATAAAAGTCAAAGAAAAAAGAGAAAAAATATTATAATGATTGGATTTCACAAAAAAGTAAACAAAAACCCTTTGTTCCTTTCGGGAAGGGATTCATTTTTTATCATATCTCCCGTTACTTGTATCTTTACCGTATTAGAAGAAACCGTTCCGCTCGAAGTTTGAAAAATAGCTGGTCAAAGTTGAAATTCTCAGGCAGAAAAAGGAGATAGAGTAAAGAATATTTCACGTATAGTTTTATTTTCTTGCTTCATTTCACCATTTATAATAGTCATTTGACTCATACTAGAAGTTGATTCTGACTCAGATATTTTTTTAAAATTCTCAGATCATTTCAATTCTACGAATTCTCAAATATCATCTAAAGTTACTATAACTGAAAATTTTTCTCAAGTTGCTATTTGAGTTTTCTCCACTTCTAAAACAGCATTTTGCGCAAAAATATTCCCAAATAATCAAAAAAATATTATTATAAAAACACTTATTTTTTTCATATAATTTGTTTAAAAAATAAATTAATATTTTTCTTCAATCAGTATAATTCACTCATCAAAAACATATTTTCATAAATCATTTATATGAGCTATTTGTTTCTCACAAACAAAATGAATGTATTCTCATTTTATCTTTTTTACTCAATGCGCAAGTTTTTTTCAAGATGTTTTTTCTATAAAATTAACTTCTACAACTTTTTTCCCAATTTGAGAAAAATCAATCATTTTTTTATAACTCAAAGGCAAAAAATCAATGATAATATCGGCATCTATATTTTTTAAAGTCTGTGTAATTTGTTTTTTCCAATAGAGAGAAAGTCAAGCAGCTTCAATAGGAAGTTTATAATTTCAAATATAATCTTCTGGCTTTAATATTCCATACATTCCAGAAAGGATAAGAAAATGATTTTCAAAATATTTTTGTCATTTTTTGCTCATTTTTTCATATCAAATAGCATTATACATAACTCAACTATATCTTTCTATTGCTTTTCTAAATGGTCATTTTTCTATATTTTTATTTAAATTTTTGGCTTCTTCAAATCTTTTTGTAGTGCACTTTAAATCTTTTTCTGTTGCTTGTTTTATAATTTTTTCTGGTTTTTTAAAAGGAAAAGTTACTATTTCATTTTCAAAGATTCATCCATGTGTTTTCCCTTCGCTTGGAGGAAGTAAAAAAAGCATTTTCATTTTTTATTTTTATGAGTTAAGCTAGAACATTATAAAAAAACTTTCTATATTACAAAAAAAATTTTGTCACTTTTTTAAAATAGAATAGTTATAGCATATGCAATCACGCAAAATAATTTATATTTTAATTTTAAATATTATGAAAAAAGTAATCGCATTAACTCTTGCATCTACCGCTTTATTTGCAAGTAATACATTCGCAGATGCAAATGTAAAAATTATGCCTATTTCTACTTCTGTAAGTGTACAAGAAGTTTCTACAGCTTTGACAGATTCACTATTACAAAAATACGATGTTATTATCAGAAATAACAAAATTACTTCTGATCAAGAGTATAATAATACAAATTATTATACAAAAAAAATTACTACTTCTGATATTGTTATTCCAGATGAAGTAAAACAAAAAGCTAAAAAAATTTATTTTCTTGTAGAAGAGGGAAGTCCTATGTATTATGCAAAAGCAGTAGCTATGGAAGCTGATATAGCTATCGATGCCGTTGAAAAAGAATATAATTATAAAGTAGTAAAATTTACACCAGGAAAAACAGAATATACTTTTAATACAGCAGATTTAGTAAAAGATTTTAAAGATGAATATAAAAATGTAACTATTTCATTAG
Organism: Patescibacteria group bacterium UBA7396; assembly: GCA_002470645.1. Classification (GTDB taxonomy): domain Bacteria; phylum Patescibacteriota; class Gracilibacteria; order BD1-5; family UBA6164; genus UBA7396. Next base: position 462 of record DKNE01000018.1, on the reverse strand, counting down.
TAGCTGAATTTTCAGAAGGAGAAAAGCTTTATCTTGCTAACTCAGCATATGTAAATTTAGGAAACAAAGAAAGTATTTTAGAAACTTTAAAATCTAAAAAAGATGAATCTCAAAGTTATTTTGGATACTATGATGTATCAAGTCTTGAAACTTATTTAGAAAAATTATCTGAAAAAATGTCAAGAAATGATTATAAAAAAATACTTCAAAATGCTGATTCACAATTAAAATCTCTGATAGGAAATAATTCACAAGAAAAAAAGAAAATTTTAGAATCAATTACAAAAGAATCAGATTTTGAATGAAATGTAGATAAATATGCATTAAATACTGAAACAAATAGTTTATTGTCAAATGTAGCAAGTGCAACAAGACAACAATTACAAAAACTCAGATCATATGATTTAATCGACTCAGTTTTTAATAAATAATTTCAATACGCTGAAGAATAAAAAAACAAAA
>DKNE01000001.1 GCA_002470645.1 Patescibacteria group bacterium UBA7396 | reverse complement strand
TAATTTTAAATATTTAAAATTAAAAAATTCAATTTTACTAAATCCTATTGGAATAATAAATATGTGAAATTATATGATTGCTTCAAAAGAAAGAGCTATTTGTGATAGACTATATTTATCTAAAAATTATTATTTTGATAATTTAGAAAATGTTAATTTTGAAAAATTAGAAATAATTTCTCAAATATATAACAAAAGAGTTATTTTAGATATTAAAAAATTAATAAAAAATGCTGAACACTGATAAACATAGACAAATAATGTTTATGATAATAAAAGATATTTTTAACTCAAATTTATGAAAATATTTAGCTTTCAAATGATGAACAGCTTGTTATTTTTTACACTCTCTAGATAGATTTTCAACTGATTTAGATTTTGATTTATTAATAAATATAGATGATATTGATGAAGAAATTATTAAAATATTAAAAAAATACTGAACAGTTAAAAAATGAAATAATATAATATTGTCTTATGGTGATAAAGATATTAATATTAAAGTTGATATTAATAGAAATATTTGGAAAAATAATACTTATGAAATAGTTAATTTTTATTGAACTAATATTAAAGTTCAGGATAAATCAACTATTTTTGCAAATAAATTAGTAGCTTTACTTGAAAGAAATACAAATAGAGATATTTATGATGTTTATTTCATGTTTAAAAATATGTTTGATATAAATGAAAAAGTTGCATATGAAAGAACTCATAATGATTTGAAAAAAATTCTTATAGATATAAAATTAAAATTAGAAAAATTACCTAAAAACTATAAAATACTTGATGGGCTTTGAGAAGTTTTGACTGAAAAACAAAAATATTTTGTAAAAAATAATTTAATGAAAGATTTAATATCTATTCTAGATTTTAAAATCAATTTTAATTAAAAATCAAACTCTATAGTTTGATTTTTTTGTATTTTTAATATAATAAGATTGAAAATTTATTTTAGATAATAAAAATCTTACATGAAACAAAAAATTATTATAACATGATGAGCTGGATTTATTGGTTCAAACTTTTTAAATAAATATGTACTTCTTCACCCGGAAATAGATTTTATCAATATTGATGCTCTTACTTATGCTGGTAAATTAGATAATGTTTCACTCAAGGTACAAAAATCACCAAATTATTCTTTTGAAAAAGTTGATATTAGAAATTATGCAGAAATCCAAACAGTGTATGAAAAATATAAACCAACTGATATTATTCATTTCGCTGCGGAAAGTCATGTTGATAATAGTATAAAAAATCCAAAAATATTTACTGAAACCAATATTCTCGGAACTCAAAATTTACTTGATGCTCATAGAGCATTTCAATTGAATAGATTTCATCATATATCAACCGATGAAGTATATGGAGATCTCCCAAATGGATGATTTTTCACTGAAACTACTCCTATAAATCCTTCAAGTCCATACAGCTCAAGTAAAGCCGGAAGTGATTTACTGGTAAAAGCATATGGAAGAACTTTTTGAATTGATTATGTTATCACAAGATGTTCAAATAATTATGGACCAAACCAAGACAATGAAAAACTTATTCCTCATTTCATAGAATTATTACAAAATAATAAACCAGTAACCGTTTATGGAGATGGAAGTAATATCAGAGATTGGCTTTATGTAGAAGATCACTGTGATGCTATTTGGGAAGTGTTTAGAAAAGCTCAAAATAAATCTATTTATAATATTGGATGAAATAACGAATATACCAATCTCGAGATCACCAAACTTATTTTACAAGAAATGGGAAAGTGAGAAGAATATATCACTTTTGTAGAAGATAGAAAAGGTCATGATGTGAGATATGCTATAGATGCAACAAAGATAAGAACAGAACTCTCTTGGGAGCCAAAAGTAAAATTTGAAAATGGAATTGTAACAACTATAAAATATTACTTAAATAAATAATTATGAAAGGAATTATTCTTGCTGGATGAAGTGGTACGAGACTCTATCCTATCACTATGTGAATATCAAAACAACTGATGCCGATTTATGATAAACCGATGATTTATTATCCTTTATCGGTTCTCATGATGGCTTGAATCAAAGATATTCTCATTATTACTACTCCTGAAGACCAACCAGGTTTTAAAAGACTTCTTTGAAATGGGACAAAATGGGGAATTTCAATTTCATATGAAATACAACCAAGTCCGGATGGTCTTGCACAAGCATTTATTATCTGAGAAAATTTTATTGGCTCTGATGATGTATGTTTGGTACTTTGAGATAATTTATTTTATGGACAAGGACTCTCAAGTCTTTTAAAAAATGCTGTACAAACAGTAGCAAATCAGAAAAAATCAGTTGTATTTGGATATGAAGTAAATGATCCGGAAAGATATGGTGTTGTTGAATTTGATACTAATATGAATGCTCTTTCTATAGAAGAAAAACCTGAAAAACCAAAATCAAATTTTGCTGTAGTTGGATTGTATTTTTATACCAATGAAGTAGTAGGGATTGCAAAAAATATAACTCCATCTCCAAGATGAGAATTAGAAATTACAACCGTAAATGAAGAATTTTTGAAAAAATGAAATCTGAGTGTAGAAGTAATGAATAGAGGTTTTGCTTGGCTTGATACAGGGACTCATGAAAGTATGCTTGATGCGAGTAATTTTATTCAAATTATTGAAGCAAGACAAGGTCTAAAAATTTGATGTGTAGAGGAAATTGCCTACGCAAATAAATGGATTTCTAAAAGTGATTTAGAAATTTTAGCAAAACCACTTCTAAAAAGTAACTACGGAAAATATTTATTAAAAATTATGAAATAATGTTTCAATTTATTCAAACACCTCTTGTGTGAGCCATAATTATAGAACCTCAAGTATTCTGAGATGAAAGAGGTTTTTTTATGGAAACCTATTCAAAAAAAGAATTTGTAAATGCTGGAATAGATGTTGAATTTGTTCAAGATAATCACTCAAAATCAAAAGCTGGAGTTCTGAGATGACTTCATTTTCAAACTATAAATACTCAATCAAAACTTGTAAGAGTTATTTCTGGAAGTGTTTATGATGTAGCAGTCGATTTAAGAAAAAATTCTCCAAGTTATTGAAAATGGTTTGGAGTAGTTTTAAGCGCTGAAAATAAAAAACAATTTTTTATCCCTCAAGGATTTGCTCATGGTTTTTTAACCTTAGAGGATAACACAGAATTCGTCTATAAATGCGATGATTTTTATAATCCTCTATGAGATGGATGAATAGCATATAATTCTCCTGAACTCAATATAAATTGGTGAGAATATTTTTCTTGAGAATTAATAATTTCTGATAAAGATAAAAAACACCTGAGCTTTAGTGAATTTAGTAAAAATAATCCATTTTAGTATGAAAAAAATTCTTCTCACTGGAGCAAATGGAATGTTTGCCACCGATTTTATAAAATATTGCTCAAGTGATTTTGAAATCATTTGATTTGATAGAATGTGACTCGATATTACTAATTTTGAAACCTCAAAAAAGATTATTTCTGAAATCATGCCAGATATCATTTTAAATGCTGCTGCATATACGGCTGTTGATGATGCTGAAGATATTGGAAAACTCAAAAATTTTGAAATAAATACTCTTTGAGTGTATCATTTAGGTAAAATCTCAAAAGAATTAAATATTGATTTCATAACTATTTCTACCGATTATGTTTTTGATGGACAAAAAAAAGAGTGATATGCTGAAAATGATATTCAAAATCCTATCAATGAATATGGAATGAGTAAATATTTATGAGAGAAATTAGCTTGAGAAGAAAATAAAAATACAATTATTATAAGAACCAGTTGGTTATATGGATGATGAAAAAAATTTAAAAATTTTGTAAATACTATGTTAAAGCTTTCTAAAACCAGAAATGAATTAAAAGTAGTAAATGATCAATTTTGAATTCCTACTTTTACCAAAGATTTAGCTTTTGCTATCTGAGAAATTATAGAAAATATTTGAGATTTTAGAGGAAAAATACTTCACTTTTCTAACTCATCTGAAAATGCAATAACTTGGTTTGATTTTACAAGAAAAATTTTTGAAATTTCTGAAAAAAATATTCATGTAATTCCATGTTCTTCAAGTGACTTTCAAACAAAAGCTAAAAGGCCACAATTTAGTTTACTCAAAAATAATTCAAATATTCAACTCAGAAATTGGGAAGATTGATTAAAAAATTATTTAAATACTTTACAACAAGAAAATGAATAAAACAATTCTCTTTACTCTGATTTTTATCTCCCTCATTTTAGGACCAAGTTTTTTTATAAACTCTGGTTTTTTTGTCTTTTTAGATACTGTATTTTTCCCTATATATGATTTAAGTTATAACTTTAACTATAGTATATATTTTAATCTCCATGATTTTTTTTCTTATCTGATTTGATATGAATTATTTTCAAAAATATACCTATTTGCTACGCTCAGTCTATGAGGGTATGTATGATATAAAATATCACAACTTGTACTAGAATACTTTGATGTAAAAGATAAAAAGCTATCCTCTCTTATTTCTGTTTTATGAATAGTATTTTTTATAAGTAATCCTTTTATTTATGAACGTCTCGTCACTCAAGTCGGAATAGCTTTATGAGTTTTTATATTTTGACTCTGAGCATATCACCTCTTACAGTATATAAAAAAAGATGAAAATAAATATTTTTATCTTGCCGCATTATTTTTTTCTCTTGCTGTTGGTATATTTCCTCACAGCCTAATATTTGTTATCCTTGTTTGAATACTTTTTCTCATATTTTTTTGGAAAAAAGTGAAATTTATTCCTTTCGTGCTCTCTAGTATAGTATTTATCATATTAAACACCCATTTATTTGTATGATTATTTATTTCAGGGAGTAATCCAGTACTGAGTGCAACTGAAAAATTCAACTACCAAAACATAGAAGTATTTCAACAAAACTCTCTTTCAGGATTATGAACTGAACTTACTTCCCTACTCCTATATGGATTTTGGTGAGAAAGGTGAGAGAGAATACTCACTCCAAATGCAGTAAATGAATATTGGTATATTTTTGGTTTTTTTATTTTAGGAATCATTCTTTTTTGAGTGTATTTTTGCTTTCAAAAATCTAAAAAAATCACCTATTTTTTACTCATATTATGATTTTTAAGCTATATCTTAGCCTTATGAATTTCAAGTAATATATTTTGATTTATTTCTCATTTTTTGTATGAAAATATTCCTTATTATGTAGGAATGAGAGAACCTGGAAAATTATTATGAATGCTGAGTTTTGTATATACCATCTTTTTCTTAGTTGGAAATATATTTATTTTAGAGAAACTTTCATTTTTGAGTAAAAAATATTCTATCTCTTTTCATCCATATCTCCAAAATAGCATTACTTACTGTATTTTTATCATTTTTATGATACTTTCTTGGTCACCCAATATGCTTTTTGGGTTCAATGGTCAATTAAAAATTATACAATATCCAAAAGAATATCTTGAGGTAAGAAAAATATTGTGAGATAATTTACAAGAAAAAAATCTCATACTTCCATGGCACTCATATATGTGATGTGCATGGAATTATGGAAATGTTATTTCCAACCCTATGGTAGCTATTTTAAAGAGTGAAAATATTATTTCAGCTGAAAATTTAGAAATGTGAAATTTATACTCCAACATAAAAACTCCTCTCACAGATGATATAGAAAATTTTATACAAAGTCATGATATCTCTTATTTGAAAAAAAATAATATAAAAAATATTATCCTACAAAAAAATTGTTGAGCATTTTCAAGATATGATTTTCTCTCAGACAAAAAAGAGCTCAAAAAAATATATGAAAAACCCCACTTAGATATTTTACAAATCCAATATGATAAAAAATAATTATATAAATGTTTTACTCATTTCATGAAGTGGAATTTTAGCCTGACTTCTCAACTACATCTACCACCCTATCATGCTACAATTTTTAAGTCTGGAAGCTTTTTGAGAATTTGCAAGTCTCCTTTGAATTTTCAATATTTTAGGAGTACTTATAGGTGGTGTTATTTTGTTTTTAAATAAAGAATATTCAAAAAATATTTGAGATATTACCAAGCAAAATTTTATTTTTAAAAATTCATTAAAACTTTTTTTTCTGCTAGGATGTAGTATGTTTTTACTCTACAATGCAAGTAGTTTTATCATAAAAGATTTTTTATGAATCGAAAGTATTTGGCTCGTAGTTCTCACTTGAGTAACGATTATTTTTTGATTTGTCTCATCAAGTATTGACTCACTACTAAGATCATTAAAAAGATTCCATATCATTGCTCTCTTGCAAATCATATGACCTATTAGTAAATTAGGTTTTTGAGTGGGACTGGTATGGTTGTGATGTAAAGTATACTGAGCCATTGGATGAGTAATTATTTCTGGACTCATCTGATTTATGATTTCTTTTTTCTATATTACTCACTACTTTAAATGAGTAAAAAGTGAAAATAATATTTCTGAATTATTAAGAGATTTTAGGAAAAATAAAAAATCTATTTTCAATTATTTACTCGTAAGTTTATTTTTTGCTCTTTTTATGAATATCGATGTCATACTAGCAAAAAATATTTTTTCTCCTTGAGAAGCCGGTATCTATGCTGGAATAGGAGTACTTTGAAAGTTTCTCATTTTTATGTTTCTTTCTATAGAAACCGTATATTATGGACAAATAATGGAATATAAAAAAGAAGAACTTCCGACTCATCTGATTAAAAATCCTCTTATTTTAATCGTTATTTGAAGTATTGGAGCCATTTGAGTGAATTATTTTTTATGATCTTTTATTTTAAATATGCTCAAACCTGAACTTGCTGATTATACGAAAGTATATCTGCTCATTTTAGGATTTTATAGTCTGCTTGCATTTATCAGCTTTTTTGCAAAAATACTCATTTGATGGTGAAAATACTCAGTTAATTATATTTTTGGTATTTTAAGTATTCTCTTGATAGGATGTGCTTATTTATTCTGACAATCAAGTTTAGAAAATTTTGTTTATAGCTTTATAAGTGCTGCCTCTATTTGAGTTATTTCAATTTGATATATGTTTTTTAAAGAATTAAAAAACACATCTACATCATAAAAATCATTTGCTTTTCACTATTTTTACATAGAATATTAAAAATTAATTCTGACTTTAAAAAATTATGAAACTTATCATCCAAATTCCTTGTAAAAATGAAGAAGAAAATCTTCCCAAAGTACTCAAAGAACTTCCAACACATATCGATGGAATTAATGTGATTGAATACCAAGTAATAGATGATGGAAGTAGCGATAATACTGGAAAAGTTGCAAAAGATTTTTGAGTTCACCATATTATTCGTTTTCATAAAAATAGATGACTTGGTTTTGGATTTAAAGCGTGAGTAGAAAATGCCCTTCTCAATGGAGCTGATATACTCGTAAATACTGATGCAGACAATCAATACCCATCAAAATATATCAAAGATCTCGTACAGCCAATTTTAGAAAAAAAAGCAGATATTGTTATTGGAAACAGAAAACCAACAGAAGTTCAACACTTTAAATGGTATAAAAAATATCTTCAAGGTTTAGGAAATCAAGTATTAAGTTTTGTAGTAAATGAAAAACTTCCTGATAGTGTGAGTGGATTTCGTGCCTATTCAAGAGAATCTCTTTTTGAACTCAATGTAACCACACAATTCAGTTATGTAATTGATACGATTATACAAGCTTATAAAAAATGACTTAAAATAGAGTGGGTAGATATTACGACCAATCTTCCAACCCGTCCATCTCGTTTATTTAAAAATATTTTTGAACACATCAAAAAATCAACGGTTTCAATAGGTAAGGTTTATATGATGTATGAACCATTAAAAATTTTTTTAGCGCTGAGTATTCCATTTTTAATCATTTGAATCATAGGAATTTTGAGATTTGTCTATATTCATTTTTTTATCAATTCTCAAGCATGACTTTTACAATCACTCATCATTTCTGGAGCGATGATTACGATTGGAATCAGTTTATTTTCTCTGTGAATTATAGCTGACCTGATTGCAAAAAACAGATTTCTTATCGAAGAAAATATCAAACTTACCAAAAAAATGAGCTACCCTAAAAATGAAAAAAGATAATCATATGATTATCTTTTTTTCATGAAATTATAACTATCTTCAATCGCTTCTTTTATAGAGATTTGTGCTTTCCATCCTAAAACTTTCTCTGCTTTCAGAGGATCACAAAATGAAGATGGAAGATCTCCGGTTCTTCTTGGTTTTATACTATATAGCACTTCCCTACCAATGATTTCAGAAGTAAATTGTATCATTTCTTTTACACTCGTAGCACTTCCCGTTCCAAGGTTAAAAACTTCAAAAAATCATGTATTTTCTTGGGATTTTTCAATAAAGTTTAAAGCTTTCAAATGTCCGTCAATCAAATCAAGCACATGAATATAATCCCTTTCCCCTGTTCCGTCTTTGGTTTCATAATCATCTCAAAAAACTTGAACCGCTGGTAATTCTCCCACCACTACTTTCATAATAAATGGCAATAGATTATTTGGAATACCATTTGGATTTTCTCCTATAAGTCAGCTTTTATGTGCTCCAACAGGATTAAAATATCTTAAATTTACGACTTGAAAACTCTTATGATTTACTAAATCTTTTAAAATATTTTCTATTAAAAACTTAGTCGTTCCATAAGGATTGGTTGTATTTCCAGTCATATCAGTTTCTACAAATGGTGGAGATTTGATACTATCATAGACTGTAGCTGATGAAGAAAAAATAATTTTTTTACAATCATATTGTTCCATAAGTTCAAATAAATTGAGGCTTCCTAAAATATTATTTTCATAATAATAAAATGGTTTCTCTGAACTCTCTCCAACTGCTTTTGCTCAAGCAAAATGCAATACTGCTTCAAAATCGTATTTTTGAAATACACTCTCTAAATTTTCATAATCTCTTAAATCTATTTCATAAAAATCTGGTTTTATTCCAGTGATTTTTTGTATATTCTCTAAAACTTCTTTAGATGAATTTGATAAATTATCCACAATAATTGGAGTATATCCAGACTCTATAAGAGCGACTACTCCATGAGAACCGATATATCCTGTTCCCCCAGTTACTAAAATATTTTTCATAATTATTACAATAAAAAGTATTGGAAAAAAGTATATGAAAAAGTTTTCATAATCAAAATCATTTTGAATTTTTTGCTTTTTTCATACAATGAAACAAATTTATTTTATAAATATAAAAAAATGAAAATCACTATTTTTGGAACTGGATATGTTTGACTCGTAACAGGAACTTGTCTAGCTGAAGTATGACACGAAGTTATGTGTATCGATATTGACCAAAACAAGATAGAAAACCTCAAAAAAGGAATTATGCCTATCTATGAACTTGGACTTGAGGAACTCGTAAAAAGAAATTATAAAGAAGGAAGACTTCAATTTTCGACCGACGCAAAAGCTGGAGTTGAGTTTTGAAAAGCCATTTTTTCAGCCGTAGGAACTCCTCCTGATGCCAATCATAGAGCTGATCTGAGATTTGTAAAAATAGTAGCACAAACTTTTTGACAACATTTAAATGAATACAAAGTATTTATCAATAAATCAACCGTTCCTGTTGGAACTGGAGAAATGTGTAAAAATATTATACAAGATGAACTCAAAAAAAGATGAATGGAAGTCGGTTTTGATGTTGTTTCCAATCCAGAATTTTTAAAAGAATGAGTTGCTATAAAAGACTTTATGACTCCTGATAGAATCGTATGTTGAGTAGAAAGCGAAAAAGCAAAAAAAATCATGAATGATATCTATAAACCATTTGTAAGAACTTCTGCGCCTCTAGTATTTACTACCATTAAATCAGCTGAAATCATCAAATATGCTGCGAATGCGTTTTTAGCAACTAAAATCAGTTTTATCAATGAAATTGCGAACTTTTCAGAAATAGTTTGAGCAAATATTTCTGATATCAGTAAAGGAATTGGGCTCGATGAAAGAATTGGTTCAAGATTTCTTCATGCTGGTATTGGATACTGAGGTTCGTGTTTTCCAAAAGACGTACAAGCACTGATTGAAACAGGAAAAGATTTTTGATATCAATTTCAAATTATTGATGCTACTGAAAAAGTAAATGCACTTCAAAAAGTAAAAGGAGTAGAAAAACTTCTCAAATATCTTCCTGAAATAGAGGGGAAAACAATTGCACTTTGGGGGCTATCATTTAAACCAAAAACAGATGATGTGAGAGACGCTCCAAGTCTGGAAGTGATCAAAAAATTACTAGAACTTTCTGTATGAGAAATCAGAGCTTTTGACCCAGTTTCTATGGAACATGTGAAAAAATTATTTTCCTCAGAACAAAAGGTGATTTTTACACCAAACAATTATGATGCTATTAAAAATGCTGATGCTCTTATCGTATTAACAGAATGGGATGAGTTTAGAATGCCTGATTTTGATAAAATAAAACATCTTATGACTGGAAAAATTATTATTGATGGAAGAAATATTTGGAATAAAGAAGAAATGTTAGAAATGTGATTTATTTATGAATGAATAGGAAAATAATATGAAAAAAAATATCGTAAATATTATGAAAAATATAATTTTTTTACTCTTTTTTAGTTGAATTTTATATTTTTTCTCAAAAACTATTTATATAAATTATGATAAAATAAAGGTTTTTCAATTTCATCTTGATATTTTTTATTTTATTATTTCTATTATTTTTTATTTTTTCTTTTTTCTTTCACTCACTTTTTTATGGAAATATTTACTTGGAGAAAAAAAAATAACCTTTCAGGAAATATTTTATATTAACTCTGTCTCATGGATTAGTAAATATCTTCCTGGAAAAGTAGCAATCATACTGAGCAAAGTACTCTATCTGAGTAAAAGATGAATTTCAAAGAGAGAGAGTTTCATCTCTTGCGTGTATGAGCAAATTTTTCAAATAATTGCATCATTTCTGATTTCATTTCCTTTTATTATCTATTATTTTTTATGAACACAAAATAGTAGTTATATACTCCTTTCATGAATATTTTTTCTCTGATTTACTCTTGCTATTCACCCTTTTATTTTCAATAATACTCTTAATATTCTTCTAAAAATACTCAAAAAAGAACCGGTAGAAAAAAAGCAATTTTTATGAGTTTTTTCTATTATAAAATATATTTTTTGATACTCTCTATCAATGATAGTGAAAGGACTTTCATTTGTATTTTTAGTTTTTAGTATCACTAGTATTTGAATATGAGACATTCCATTTCTCATCTTTGCTTGGGTATTTGCGGGAGTAGTTGGAATTGTTTCTGTTTTTGCTCCGAATGGACTCTGAGTGAGAGAATGAGTTTTGGCCTTTTTGCTTCAATTTATTCTTCCAGTAGAAATTTCTATCATTATCAGTATTTTTTCAAGACTATGGTCAACGCTTTGTGATGGGCTGATTTGATTGTATGTTGGAGGAGAAAAATTAAGAAATAAATAAATAATCTTTTGATTTTGAATTTTTTAAAAATTAAGTATAAATAGGTCCTCTTATGTTATACTTAATTTTTTTATATGTTGCTGTATATTTTATTTGTTCTTTGATTTATTGTTTTAATTAAATGAGCCGATACTCTCGTATCTGGAGCGAGTTCTCTTGCTTTAAAATTTCATATTTCTCCTCTCGTAATAGGATTGACTATTGTAGCTTTTTGAACTTCTACACCAGAACTTGCAGTAAATATTTTTTCTGCACTTGATGGAAAAACAGATCTCGCTATTGGAAATATTTTATGAAGTAATATAGCAAATATTTTACTTATACTCTGAGTTACTGCTATCATTTATCCAGTTCAAGCAAAACTATCTACAGTATGGAAAGAAATTCCCTTTGCTCTTTTATGAAGTGTAATGCTTGGTATTTTAGCAAATGATATATTTTTCAACTGAGCTGTAAGTTCTGAACTTTCTCGTAGTGATGCACTTGTTTTACTTTGATTTTTTGTAATATTTTTATACTATATTTTTTGAATTTCAAAGGCAGCTTGAGAAAAAACTCCAGAAGAAGAATGAATTTCAGAAATTCCTGTTTGGAAATCTATTTTTTTTATCATTATCTGATTAACTGGGCTCACTTTGTGAGGAAAGTGGATCGTAGATGGTGCTATAGAAATAGCATCTTATTTCTGAATGAGTGAAACCGTAATTGGACTGAGCGTAGTAGCTATTGGTACGAGCTTACCAGAACTTGCTACTTCAGTCGTAGCCGCATTAAAAAAGCAATCTGATATCGCTATTTGAAATATAGTTTGAAGTAATATTTTTAATATTTTTTGGATTTTATGAATCACTGGGCTTATCACACCTATTAGTTTTTCAGAAAATTCAAATATAGATATACTTATGGCTATCTTAGCAAGTATTTTACTGTTTGTATTTATGTTTATTGGAAAAAAACACAAAATTGGAAGAAGTGAATGAATTTTTATGATTTTATTATACTTTTCTTATTTAACCTATTTAATAATAAAAATATAACTCTATGAAAAAAAATGAAATTTTACAAAATATTTTAGTAGAAAAACTCGTCTTTTGATGAAAATGATTTGCTCGTCTCAAATCTGAAAATAAAGATATAGATGGAAAAGCTATTTTCATATCTGGTGGAGTGATTCCTGGAAGTATTATCAATGTGAGAGTTTTAAAATCAAGAAAGGATTTTATTGAGGCTCAAGCTCAAGAAGTCATTAAAAAATCTCCTATAGAAAAATTACATCCAAATAATATTTATGGAATGCAAGCAGGAACGGCTCGGGTAAATATTCCATATGATGAACAACTCAAAATGAAAGCCTGACAAGTTGAAGAATCTTTATTTCATGTAAAAAAACTTCAACCCGATTTAGAAATTTCTCCAATTATTTCATCACCTTTGGTTGATAATTATAGAAATAAAATTGAATTTAGTTTCTGAAAATTTATCTCAGCAAAACATGAAAAAAATGAACATTTTAATGTTTGATTTCATAAGCAATGAGAATTTTCAAAAATTGAAGATTTTGATGGAACGATTCTTATTTCAGAACTGGCGAATAAAATTTATAAAGAAATAAAAGATTTTGCAAAAAATTCTTGATTTCCTGTATATGATCAATTTAATGGAGAATGATTTTTTAGACATATTGTGATAAGAGAAGCTTTTTTTACAAAACAAATTATGATTATTTTTTCAATAAATCATACTTTTTCTTGAGTACAAAACCTAGATTTTGTAAAAGATTTTTTTACTACTTTAGCAAAAAAATATAAAGAAATTACCTCTATTTATCTCAGTTTAAATAATAGCAAAGCTGATGTTGCGATTTGAGAACTAGAACTTATTTATGGAGAAAAATTTATTGAAGAAAAATTACTTGGACTTACTTTTAACATATCCCCAAAAAGTTTTTTTCAAACGAATTCATATGGAGCAGAAAAATTATATAGTGAAGTTTTAAGTCAAATTGATACTCAAGAATTAAAAAACTTTACTGTTCTTGATTTATATGGTGGAACTGGAACTATTGGAATGGTATTTGCCCCTCATAGCAAAAAAGTAATTTCAGTAGAATTAGTAGCTGATGCTTCAAAAGATGGAAAAGAAAATGCAATGAAAAATGGAATTACAAATATGGATTTTGTAAATGCAAAAGTAGAAACTTTTTTAGATGATTATCTCAAAAAATGAGAAGCAGCTGATTTACTTATCATAGACCCCCCAAGAGCTGGAATGCATCCATCTGCATTACCAAATATACTCACATTTAAAACAAAAAATATCATTTACGTAAGCTGTAATCCAGCAACTTTAGCAAGAGATTTAGCATATATTTTAGAAAATAGTGATTATAAAATAGTAAATGTAACTCCAGTTGATATGTTTCCTCATACGAGTCATATCGAGACTATTGTAAAATTGGAAAGAGTTTAATTTTTAACCATAAACTTATGTTTGAATTTGTAAAAACTTTTATGGAAGATATTCAAAAAAAGGTTTTAGAAAAACAAGAAAGGTTCAATAATTACATAAGTTCTATAAATGAAGAAATAGTAAAAAATTCATCTTTTATACCATTAAAAAGAGGATGAACCAATATTAAAAGTCATGATTTAATTATTAAAAATAACTGAAACTATTTATTTAAAGTAAAATGGTTTTTTCCAGAAGTATTTTTAGGAATATTTTTTACTCCAATTATTACGACAATAATAATACTTTATAGTAAAAATTTTGAAGTAAATAATATGTTTTGGGAATTTTTATGACTAATAATATATTCAATTATTTTTTCATGACTAGCTTGATTAATTTTCTATTCTTTACATAGATCTTACATATTTGATTTTCAAAACTGATATTTTTATGATACTATATATACTCAAAAATTATTTGAATTTTTACGAGATGAAAAATATAAAAACAAAATAATTTCTCTCAAAGAAATTCAAGCTCTTCAAATAATCAGTGAAAGAGTGCATGGAAAAAATACCACTTATACGAGTTATGAACTCAATATGATTTTAAAAAATAGTTCGAGAGTAAATATCATTGACCACTGAAATCTTGAAGAAATAAGAAAAAATGCTTCTGAATTAGCAAATAAATTGTGAGTAAAAGTTTATGATATAACAGAAATATATGTTGAAAACTTCTACTAGTTTCTTCACTTGGGAAGAAAATGATTTAACTCTCAATATTTTAGCAACTGCCTGAGCTAAACAAGATACTTTTTGAAAAGTAGTTGGGGATAAACTAAAAATATCAGTAAAAAAAGCTGCTGAAAATTGAGAAGCAACAAAGTATATGCTCAAATTTATCGCAAAATCTTTTTGAGTCTCAAACAAAGATGTTGAGCTTTTATACTGAGAAACTTCTCCAAATAAAGCAGTAAAAATCAAAAATCCAAAAATAATTCCTGAAAGTTTAAAAAACTTGATTGTATAATTTTTCTCCTACATTTTTATAAACCAAGATATTATGAGCAAAACACTTAGTATCTTTTAATTTTAATACCAAATATGACTTATTTTGAAACCCTAAAAAAATTATTATGAGATTTTAAACTTTTTGTTTGAAATTTTAAATTTTTCTACATTATTTTCGTTTGAGTTTTAGCAACTTTATTGGCAAGTTTAGAACCTTTTTTTGCTGCAAAATGAATTTCATATATAGAAGAATATTTCAAAACTTGAATACTTGATAAAAATACTTTATATATATTTTTTGGAGTTTGGATTTGATTTATTCTTTTAAATGCTATTTTAAGATTTTATCATAGATTTAGTTTAGTTGACGTGAGTGCTTTAAAATATTATGTTGAAAAATCAATATATTATAAAGATAAAATTTTAAATATCACTCAATGAGTTTTCTTAGAAAAAAAATGAGGAACTTATTATAAAATAATTGATAGATGAACTGATAGTATTTTTGCAACTATATTTATATTTTTCCTTGAAATATCGGTTTCGGTTATAAGTGTTATTTTTATTTCTATAGTTATTGCTTTTATAAATATAAAACTTACTCTGGCAACTTTAGCTGTCGTTCCTATTTTTATAGCAATGTGATATTACTTCAATGGAAAAACAAGAGCTGCTCAAGAAGCTATTCATAAAAAATGGGAAAGTTTTTTTGGGATTTTATGAGACTATGTTACGAATTTAACGCTCGTAAAAACTCTTACTTTTGAAAAAAGTGCTAGCAAAGAATTAAACAAACTCCAACTCGAAACTTTAGCTTTACAAATTCCACTTTCAAGAAAATGGGGAATTGCTGATATTTATACCCATTTTATGATAAATATATCGGGACTTTTAGTATTATTTACTGGAATACTTTTAATACAATCTTCTGAAATAACATTTGCGACTTTATTTTTATTTTTTAGTTATATCGGATATATTTACTTCCCTATTTCATATATTTTTGGAAGTTTAAAAGATCTTCAAAAAAATCTTGAATCCATAAAAAAATTATACCAAGAATTCGATAATATTGCTCAAGATGAAGATATAAAATGAGCCGCAGATATCGAAAAAATCTCTTGAAAAATTGAATTTAAAAATGTAAATTTTTCATACAAAAATGAAGATGAAAACGAAGTTCTAAAAGATATAAATTTTAGTATAAATCCTTGAGAAAAAATAGCACTTGTTGGAAGCACTGGAAGCTGAAAATCAACTATTACTTCGCTGCTTTTAAGATTTTGGGAAATAAAAAAAGGATACATATATTTAGATGGAATTGATACGAAAAAAATTACCAAAAAATCTTTAAGAAAACATATTTGAATCGTTATGCAAGATAATAGTTTATTTAACACTACAATAAAAAATAATCTTTTATTTGCCAAAGCTGACGCAACTGAAGAAGAAATAATAGAGGCTCTTAAAAAAGCAAAAGCTGATTTTGTTTTAAAACAAAAAGATGGAATACATACTGAAATCGGAGAAAGATGATTAAAACTCTCTGGTTGAGAAAAACAAAGACTCAACATCGCAAGAATTTTTTTGAAAAATCCTGAAATACTCATACTTGACGAAGCAACTTCTGCACTTGATAATAAAACCGAAGTAGAAATACAAAATTCCCTTGATGAATTGATTTCTTGAAAAACTTCCATCATTATAGCTCATAGACTTTCTACCATAAAAAAAGTGGACAGAATCTTAGTACTAGAAAATGGAAAAATAGTAGAGATATGAAATTATGAAGAACTTTTAGCAAAAAAAGGAAAATTTTTTGAACTCGCGAATCCTGATAAAATGGTGATGAATTAAAATCACCTTTTTTTTGATTTCTAAATAAAATTATGTTACAATAACACTATACATATATTTAATAAATCTAGGAGTATGATTATAAAAGACTTACTGAATGCAATACTTGATATCACAACTCAAGAAAAATATCCTGATATCCACCTCAATACTTGATATCAACCTATAGTTAGAAACCACAATGGTGATATTATAAAAATAGAGAAAATCATGCTTTTATGAGAAGAAACTCCATCTCCAATTCTTACAAAAGAAATGATAAAAAATATTATCATAGAACTTGCTTGATACAATGGTATGGATAAATTCATGGAAAATTTTGAACTAGATACTTCTTTTGAATATAAAGAAAATTATAGATATAGAGTAAATTGTTATATTGATAGCAATGGTTTTAGTGTAGCTATGAGAATTATTCCAAGTGATATTCCAACATTAGAAGAACTCAATCTCTGAGATACTATAAAAGACATGTGTAACAAAGCAAAAGGGCTCATATTAGTAACTGGACCGACAGGAAGCTGAAAATCAACTAATTTAGCAGCCATGATAGACTATATAAATAAAAATTTTAAAAAGCATATCATTACTATAGAAGATCCTGTAGAATTTGCCTTTAAAAACAAGGAAAGTCTTATCAATCAAAGAGAAATTTGAAATCATACAAAATGATTTTCTCAAGCAATTAGAGCAAGTCTTAGAGAAGACCCAGATATTATTATGATATGAGAAATGAGAGATCCTGAAACTATAAAAGCTGCTATTACACTTGCTGAAACATGACACTTAGTGCTTTCTACACTCCATACCAATGATACTGTACAAAGTGTAGATAGAATTATAGATGTATTCCCTACTGGTCAACAAGACCAAATTCGTATGCAGCTTGCTATGAGTTTAGTAGGAATTATTTCTCAAAGATTACTTCCGAGAATTGATAAAGATGGTAGAATTCCAGCAAGAGAAATCTTACTCAATAATGATGCGGTAAGAAATCTTATTATCACTGGGAAAACCCATCAACTTTACTCAGTAATAGAAGTATCAAGTAAAAATGGTATGATTCTCATGGATAAATATTTATTATTTCTTTATAAAAAATGAATCATTTCAAAAGAAACTCTCATATCATATGCAAGAGATAAAGATGGTATAGAAATGTTAATAAATGAATAATACTCTCACGATTATCTAATTTTAAAATTATGAAGGAAACTATAAAAAATATTGATATTAATTCACAAATATTAATGTGAATTAAAGAAAAAGAAGCAAAGCATAAAATAGAAATGAAATATTTACAAAATGATGTAGTGAAACAAAATTCACTTCTACATTATTGTGATATTTTTGAAAATAGCCCATTATTTGAGAAAAAAATTATTCAAAAATGAAATCTTATTTTTGATGAATGAAGCCAAGATAATAATATTTATATTATTAAAAAATGACTTTTTTCTATAGAAAAATATACCTCTCAAGATAGAACTGATACCAAACAATTAGCTATATTAAAAAGCTGAGATTTTTTATGAGAATGAAGTCTAAATAAGGATAAAAGTCCAAAAGAAGCTCTGGTAAAAGCTCTGGAAACTTCTGAGATTTTAAAGATTGATGCTTGAGAAGATATCAAAAAATTTATTGAAGAAAATCCTTCTGTATGATATGATTTATTAAAACATATCATCGTAGAAACTAATGAAAGACTTCTTGAAGCCAATAAACTCATAACAAGTCATCATGAAATTGAAAAAGCGATTAACTCTATGAAAGAAATAACTCCAAGAAATATTTTTCATCTGATCGATAGAATTAAAAGTATTGTTGATGTTGACTATATTCTCTACTTTGAAAAACACCAAATTATGGAGAATTTTCTTACTCTCAAATATGACTCAAGACAACCAAATAAAATGCAAGATAAAGTATTTGAAAGATCATGATATTTTCTCAATCTTGACGAATTATTTGAAGAATGTAATATAAACCAAGAGGATAAAATAGTTATTAATAAGCTCAGTATTGGGAATGAAATCTTTTGATATATAATATTTGGAAGAGAAAGAAGATCATTTAATGGAAGTGATAAAAAAACTTTCTCAAGTATTTCAAACAGTTTGGCCGGAATTATAAAAAAATTATTTACCGATAAAGAAATAAAAAATAAAATATATGTTGAAGAAATGAAAAAATAGGGACTATTGGTTCCCTATTTTTTTTATTTCAAAGTCAAGCAAAGAACTTCAAATTTTAAACTTTACTCTCTCTAAAAATCTATCAATAATCAAATAATCATGGTCTAAAATTTCTAATTTTAAAAATAATGATGTTTTATCTAATCCTTCTCTTTTTGATAAAATTTCTAAGGTATTAATATTCATATCAAATAATATATCTGATAGACTTTTCAGTACTCCTATTTTATTTTCAAAAACAAAATTAATATCAAATATAATATTATTTAGTTCGTCTCATTCATAATATGCGCTCAAAAATCTATCTTTTGAAAGCCTGTTGAGAGTTTTACATTCTCTATTATGTATAGTAATTACTCCTTTTGAGTTAATATAGGCAACTATTTTATCTCATAATTTATCTTCACAACAAATTCATACTTTATATGGCATATGTTTTTCACCCCCAATAATGATATCTTTTTGGGATTTTTTTTCTTCTGATACTACTAAGTTTTCGTTGAGTGTTTTTGTAGGTATTTTAGGTTTGTATTGTATCTTTTTTGTTTTAAATATCTTTTTTACTATCGCAGTTGGGTTAGTAGAAAAATTTCATATTTGTTCTAGTATATCAATTCTCTCATCTACTGAGTAATTTCTATCATCAATAGTTTTTAAAAGAGTTAAATCTTTATCAAGTTTTTCTATTCAAGCCTTTTCAAGCAAATTATTTAAAATCTCTCTTCCTCTTTCTACATGAAGTTCCCTATCTTCATTTCTGAGAAAACTTCTAATACAATTTTTTGCTTTTGTTGTTTTTACAAATGAAATATAAAATGGATTTGGTTTTTTATTTTTATCGGTAATAATTTCAACAACATCCCCATTTTTTAATTCTTTATCAAGAGGTGAAGGTTGTCAATTAATTTTAGCAAGAGTAATATGATTTCATAAATCAGTATGGATTTCATATGCAAAATCTATGGGAGTTGATCAGGCAGGAAGATTAATATTATCTCATCTAGGAGTTAAAACAAAGATTCTATCTTTAAATAAATCTATTTTTAATGAATCCATAAATTCATTATTTCATAGGTTTTCGGTAAGATCTTTTAATTGTTTTACCCAATCTATATCTTGAGCCATTCTTGAACCTTTTTCTTTATATTCAAAATGAGCTGCCACTCAAATACTCGATCTGAGTTCCATATCAAATGTTTTTATCTGAATTTCAGTTGGTTGTTGTCTATGTTTTCTTAAAAGTCACACGACTGTTGTATGGAGAGATTGGTATCAATTTGGTTTTGGAAGCGCTATATAATCTTTAAATCTTTTCGGTAATGGTGTCCAAAAACTATGCACGAGTCATAAAGCTTTATAACAATCTGAAACATCATTTACCAATATTTTTATCCCATACAAATCATATAAATCTGAAACTTTAGATAAATTTTTTCTTTTTAATTTTTTATAAATAGAATAAATAGATTTTACTCTAAAATCAACTTTATAATTAATTCATGAGTCTTTTAAAATATTTTCTATTTCAACCTTTGCATTTGTTTGAAAAGAATTCATTGTTTCATTTGATTGAGTGAGTTCTCTTTTTATCTGTCTATAATCATTTGGGAAAAGTATTTTAAAACACTCCTCATCAAGCATATTTTTAAATTTGTGAAGTCAAAGTCTATCAGCAATAGGAGCATAAATATTGAGTGTTTCTAGTGCAATTCTTTCTCTTTTTTCTTTTTTTGGATGATATTTAAGAGTTTTCATATTATGAAGCCTATCTGATAATTTTACAAATATCACTCTAATATCTTCACTCATAGCTACAAACATTTTTCTCAAACTTCATACTGTCCTTTCTTCTCAAAAATATCTTACTTTTGAAAGTTTTTCCATCCCAGCACAAATTCTTGCAACATCTTCTCAAAACGTCCCTAAAATATCTTCATACGTTTTGGGAGTATCTTCAATAACATCATGTAAAATACAAGCTTGTATAGTATATAAATCTGGCTTTAAATCTAAAAGTATTTGAGTTGCTTCAACGGGATGATTAATATATGGGTCTCCTGAAAGTCTCATTACTCCGTGATGCGCATCGCGAGCAAATAAATAGGCTTTTTTAATTTCATTTGCAATATAATCTGGAGATAGGTCACTTGAATAAATACAAACATTTTTTATAAGTTTATCTACTTTTTTATCTACCGATGTATAATCTATTATTACATCACTTTTTGTTTCCATATATATTGCTTTATTATCTATTATGTGCACATTTTAAACATTTTTTTGAAAAAGTAAAAAAAACTTTACAATTCTTCGAATTCAAATATGATTTATGTGTTTCTTTATATTATTAACATTTTCTTATGAGACAAATAAATAATAAAGGGTTCTCTTTAGTTGAACTTTTAGTAGTTATAACAATATTAGCTATCATTTCAGTAGTAGCATACCAAAATTTTTGAGGAGCGACTGATAAAGCAATTACATCAAGAAAAATAAATGATGTTTCTACTATTGAAACAGCATTACAACAATACAAAGTTGATAAAAATCAATATCCTGCGGTTGACTTATACGATTCTAGTAAAAATATGTGGTGATATAATACAGGATCTGTAGCAACACCAAGCAATACTTTAGATGTAAGTCTCGTAAATCAAGAAATTACAGCTGTAAATTCTGGGTCTTGATGAGGACAAGTACTTTGAAGCTGAAGTTTATCACAAATTTGAGCAAAATGAACTATATCTCAAGAAACTATGTGAAAACAATATCTATCTAAAGATTTATATGACCCTGAAATTTGAGATTTTAAAATACAATGAGGGGGAACTCTTATTGATTATTGAATTGGTAGATATGTGTATGGAATTTATTCAAAATCAAATGGAAGTGTTTGGTGAAACAATAATAAATGATGAAATTATTATAATATCGCTTATACAGTAAAAAAAGAATGAACTGACACATACATCACAAAAGTAGTATGAGACTATGATGAAAATTCTTGTTTTGATAACAAAGCTGATTGTCCAAAAACACTTATTGGTTCCATGACTACTAGTGGAAATGTAGACCAAATGTACTTAGTAGATAAACAAGAACAATGAAAAACAAGCTCTTGAAGTAATTTATCATGATTTTCTTCAACTCAAGCAAATCAATGAATTCCTTATACTATAAATTTTTAATATGAAGCGTTTTATCATTGAATGAAATCATCTCAAAAATTGAGATGATTTTTATAATCAAATAGAAGTATTATTTTTACAAAATAGTGATTTGGATTTTTGAAGGAATCTCGATGCTCTATCAGATATACTCTACGGATGATTTTGAAGTTTTGAAGAAAAAGAAATGATCGAAATCGTATGGAAAGATTTTGAAACATCTAAAAAATATTTAAAAAATATTGATGTCATTGAAGAAATTATACAAGAACAAGAACATATAAAATTTATAAAAGCTTAGGTAACCCTAAGCTTTTATAATACTTATAAAATTTCTTTTATTCTCAAAAAGTTTATTTTCAATTATTTCGTATCCTGTTTTTTCAAATAAATACTCTAACTCTTGAAGAGAAAAGCAATGATAAAATCTTTCAAATTCTCAGATTTTTATATTAAAATCTTTACTTCAAAATTCATTTTGTGAATCTTTAATAACAGATAAATTATATTTTTCCCTATTTAACTCGCTTTCTAAAGCCCAATGAGTCATAAATATATAACTTCCGGGAAGTACTATTTTTTTGAGGTTTTCTAAAACTTTTATTCTTTCTTCCACGGTAAGTAAATGATGAAATGACGCAATAAAAAACACACTTTCAAAATTTTTCATTTTTAATGTATCTAACTCTAACATATCACACACAAAAAAATCATCACTTCCAAATTTCTTTTTTGCCTCATCAATCATTCATTTTGAGCTATCTATTCAAAAATAATCAATATCAAAAATATATTGGCTTTTTATAAATGTATCTAATAATCTTCCATTTCCACATCAAATATCAAGTATCTTTTTTTCATCAATATATTCTGAGTATTTTTCTAAAAAATACTCTATTTCTTCCCATTTCATTCACTCTCTTGATGATGAAAATGTTTGTGCAAATTCGTCATAATTTACTTTTTTAATATTTTCGTTTGACATTAAATAAAAATTACATATAAATATCTGGCAACACAGAGTCATGAGTTTTTCTCTATGCATCTCTGTTCATGTATTTTGCGCAGTGCCAGCGAGCCTTTAAGCCACTTTCCCAAGTGGCTCTTTTTTTACATTTTTTTTGGTAATCTAATAGCTAATACATCAAAAATTATAGTAAGCGCTTCAATGTATTCTTGCATCAATTTGAGATTTAAAATTTTCTTATGTTGATTTTCTTCTCATAAAATATTGATACTATTATAAAAATTTGAAAAATTTTTGGCAAGAGTATAAGCATACTGTACTAAATTATGATAAGAAAGATTTTCTGCTACTCAAATCAAAGTTTCATTTAATGCTACAATTTCTTTATAAAGAGAAATTTGTTCAGAATTGGAAAAATTTTCACTCGTTTTTGTATTTTGAATTTCATCTCAAGAAATTCCAGATTTTTCTAAAACTCTCAGAGCTCTTACATAACTATAAGCAACATATGGAAAACTATTTCCTTCAAAAGTCATAAATTCATCCCAGTCAAAAATCATATCAGTAGTTCTTGATTTAGAAAGATATCCGTATTTTATAGATCAAATTCAAATAATTTCTGAAATCTCATATAAGTCTTTTTCACTTACTTCAGGATTTTTTTCTAAAATTATACTTTTTGCTCTAGAGACTGATTCATCAAGTAAATCAACAAGTTTTATAATATTTCATTTTCTAGAACTCATAGCTCATTCTTTCAAACTAATAAATCCATTTGGAGCATGAATAAGTTGAGTATTTTCTGTCCATTCAGCCATTTTTGCAGTTTGAAATGCTTGTTTAAAATGAAGTTCTTGTCTGATGTCAGTATGATAAATAATTTTTTCTGGATTCCAATTATCACATCTATATTTTATAGCACACAAATCAGATGCAAAATATCAGTGTGTTCCATCTCTTTTAGCAAGCATCACACTCGGAAGTTTTGTATTTTCATCAAAAATAATTCATACAGAACCATCTTCATTTTTTGTTGCAATATTTTTTGAAATCAATTCAGAAATAATATCTTTCATAGAATATTTTAAATCTGGATAATTTCATAATTTTGGTAATCAAATCCCCTCATAAAAACTTTCCCCAATATCAAAAGTTGATTTAATTCAAAGTCTATCGTTTTGGATTTGAACATTTTCCAAAGAATATTTAGTAAATAATTCCCAAAGTTTTATACTTTCTTCATCTCACAAAGATAATTTTTTAAATGCTTTTCTATATTCTTCTTCTAATTCAGGAGTAGTTTCAGCTTCTGAAGTTGCTTTTATGTATAAACTTTGTAAATAATCAACAGCTCAAGTTTTAAGTCAATCTTCACTTCCCCAATTTTTATAAGCATAAATAAGTTTTCAAAATATTATTCCCCAATCTCATAAATGACTATCTCAAATAACATTATACCCAAGTTTTCTAAATAAATTACATGTTGTTTGTCCTTGATTTGGAGTACACATATGTCAAATATGCATTGCTTTTCAAATATTCGTTCCAATATAATCAACTACTATAGTTTTTCCATTTCCGATTTGTTGAATAGTTTGAGTTTCGTGCAAAAACAACTCAGTATAAAACTTGTAACTCAGTTTAAAATTGAGGTACGGTCAGGCAATGGTAAGTTCTAAGAAATTGAGATTATTTTGAAGTGAATTTTTGATTTCATTTGAGATAAGAGCAGGATTTTTCCCGGTAGATTTTGCGAGTAAAAAAGGAGCAAAACAAAAATCACCAAGTTCTTTTTTTGGTGGATTTTCTAACTTTATTTCGGATAAATCTAATCAATATAATTCTTTAATAGTTTGTATTAATATTTGAGAAACTTTTTCTTTTATAATATTCATAATAATTAGTTAAAAGTAATTTAAATGATTATATAAATAAAAGCTTAAAAATCAAAAAAAGCTTTGAAAAATCAAAGCTTTTACATATCATCCATAAAATAGTTAATATAATCTTCTTCTTTTGCAATTCATTTATCTCTGAGATTATCAGCATAGTTTTTCATAGTTACCATTCATTCTGATTGCCCCATTTCAATAGCATTATTGATTTGAACTAAATCTCAAGAACGAATTAAGTTTCTAATACCTGGAGTCATCATCATTACCTCATAGATTCATACTCTTCCTCCACCTACTTTAGGAATCAATCTTTGTGAAAGAACTCAAAATAATATATCTCAAAGTTTGTATCTAAAAGAATGTTGTAATTCTGGATGAAAAAAATTTACTAAACGTGTAATAGTTTGAACCGATCAAGCAGTATGAAGTGTTGAAATAACAAGATGCCCAGTTTCAGCTAACTCTACAGCAGCTTCAACAGTTTCTTTATCTCTCATTTCTCATACCATAACGATGTCTGGGTCTTCTCTCATGGCTGCTCTTAAAGCAGATGCAAATGATTTGGTATCTTTTCCAACTTCTCTTTGAGAAAAAATCGATTTATCATCCTTGAAAATAAATTCAGTTGGATCTTCAATGGTAAGAATATGTTCTCTTCTAGTTTTATTGATAGCATCTAAAATAGATATCATAGAAGTAGATTTTCATGAACCTGTTGGTCAAGTAACAAGTATAAGTCCTCATTTTGCTTTGGTAAATTTTTCTACTCATCTAGGCAGACCAAGTTCTTGAATAGTTTTTGGTTCTGAGGCAATTCTTCTCATAACAAATGCTATTTTTCAAAGTTTAAAAAATGCATTTACTCTAAATGGAGTTCCATCTGTATGAATGTATGCAAAGTCCGCATCTTTTTTTGTTAAAAAATCTTCTATTAGATCATTATTATCACGAAATAAATCAGATAAAATTTGGCGAATTTTCACTGAATCAAGAGAAGCTCAAACAACTTTTCCAAGTTCTCCATGAACTCTAAATCAAATATTTTCTCCTTCAGACATATGGATATCTGAAGCTCAAATTTTAATACAATGATCAAGAATAGGTCAAATAGTTATGTTAGACATAGGTGTAATTAAATTTTAAAAGGTGTATATGAAAGTATAAAGTTATCACAAAACATGATAACTTTATAGGGGTAATTGGTAAATATTTATTTTTTAATAGTACTTAAATTATGTTTTCTTGGTCTATCAGTAGTAATATCTAAAATACTTGATTTCATTTTTTCGATAGAAGTAATATCTAAATCAAGCGCAGAATCTTCTTTTTCTAAATCTTTAATTTCTCTTTCTAATTCAGCTACTTGTTCTTGTAGTTTTGTAATTTGTTGTGTGAGAAGATTTACATTTGTTTGTCTTTGATTTTTTACTTCTGAAATAGTTCATTTTCTTGATTGCATTTTTATGATAGCTTCGTCAAGAATAGTATTTCTATCAAAATGAGTTTCTGATCTTGGAGCTTCCGTATGAATTTCAGATGTTTGAGCAACTTCAAAAGAAATATCTTCATTTGAACTATCAGAAATTACTGATGATGTTTGATTCATTTCTTCAGAAAATGAAAGAGTATTTTCAATAACTTCTATACTACTTTCTGGTGTTTCAATAATTTCTTGAGATGCTACAGATTGTGTTTCAGAAGGTAAAAATAAATCCTCTCAAAAAGAAATTACTTCTGATGATTCTTGAGTAATATTTTGAGTATCCAAAGTAAAATCTGTTGATACTTCATTTTTTTCTTCATCAGAAAAATCAATAATAAAGTCTGTTTCTTCTTTAGAAGATACTTGATTTTCTTGTGGTTGAGAGAAGTTAAAATCAAGAATACTTGTATCAGCTGATGTTTCATCACCAATAATAATTAAATCTTCTTCATTTTGTGTTGCAGTTGTCATAATTAAATATTTATTAACTAAAATACATATTCATTGTAACACATTTCATTTTTATTTGCAAAAAAAAAGTAAAAAAATATAATACTCACACTTTTTTTATCTTAATAATTAAATATTTTGAATATGGATATGTCAAAAATGTGAGAACTCATGAAATTACAACAAGAAGCAATGAAAATTAAAAAAGAACTTGAAAATACTATTATTGAAGCTGAAGTGAATGGACTTGTAATTTCTGTAAATGGAGAAATGAAAGTTGATAAAGTTGATTTTGAAACAAAAGATTTAATCCCTGGACTTTCTGAATCAGCTCAAAAAGCATTAGAAGAAGCAATACTTCAAGCTGTAAATAAAGGAACTAAAAAAGCTCAAGAGGTAGCAGCAGAAAAAATGCAATGAGTAATGTCTCAAATGGGACTTAATATTCCAGCAGGATGACTTCCTGGTATGTAAAAAACTTCGTTTAAAAACGAAGTTTTTTTTTTACCATCCACTCTGATTTTGTTTCATTCATTCAAACATAAAATCATCTCTTAAAATATCAAAAATATCTTTTTGTTCTCTTGGTTTATTCAAATGGATATTATTTTTTTCCTCTTGTTGAAGTTTTTCTATGTATTTTTGTATTTCTTCTTTTTGTTCTTGAGTCAGTTCTGGAACAGTATCAAGTGCATTTTCATCTATTTTCATAGAAGGTCATCTTGGTTGTATTTGATTATCTGAAGTATTTGGTTGAGGAGATTGTGATTTTTCTTCTCAAGTATTATTGTTTTCATCCTGCAATTCTTCGGTATTTGGTTGAGGGGAATCATTTTCTTGTGTATCTTGATTCTCTTGAGAAGGTTCTTGTTGAGGTGGTTGTTTTTCTAGTTCTTGCTTTTTTTTCATTTCATCAATAAATTCATTCATTTTCTTGAGAACAAACTCATAATTTTTTCTAGTTTTCTCATCCTCTAGTATTTGTAAAGCTTTTTGATATACCGAAAGGGCTTGTTGCCAAAATCAAAGCTTATCAGTTATTTGGGGAGTGTTTTCTCATAATCTATAATAAGTATTTCCTAAGTTATAATAGAGTATACTACAAATTAAATCCGTTTTGCAATCTATCTTAGTATATTGTTCCAGAGCTTTTTTGTATTCTCAAAACCTATAGTAATAATCTCCTTTTTTAAGTTGTATTTTTTCATTTTCTGGAAAAATTTTTGCTAAATATTTATTTAAACTATGAGCAAAAATATAATTATTTCCCGGTCAAAAAGCCAAATTAGAAACAAAAAAGATTCAACTTGGAAGCACCAGAAAAAAAAGAATTATAAATACCCATAAAAATGTTTTTTTTATTTTCATTTTTTATCAAAATAATAAAATAAAATACAATACAATATCAAAAAAATAAATGCTCATATCATCAAATAACGCGCTATATCGATTGATATTCTTTGTTCTACTTGTGTATCTGTTTGTGGAAGATTTTCAAACACTATATTTTTGATATCTGTTTCTTTTTCAATAATAAATGCTTTTCCTGATAATTTTTTTGTAATTTTTTCTAAAAAGCTGCTATCAAATTTTGTAATAACATTATTTTGAAACTTATCTTGTAAATAAATTGGGCGCCCAAAAAAATCATATCATAAAATAAGCATATTCCCAGAAGTATTTCACAACCCTATTCAAAAAAATGAAATATTTTTTTCTTGAAATGTAGGCTGCATAAGTCATATTTGAGAGAGCAGATTTTCTTTTTGATAATCATCAAGATTTCCATTATTATCAGTTGGCTCAAAATCACTTAAAATTACTAATCATCCCCCATTTATATCATCAGTAAAACGATTTGATGCATCTTGTATAGCACCTAAAAAATTTGATCATTGATTTAAAATTGATTTCTCATCTACACTCTCTAAAAAGGTAAAAAATAAATTTTTATCTCTCGTAAATGGTATAACAGAGGTAATATCTTGAGCAAAAATAGTCAATGCATAACTATTATTTGGGTATTTTAAAATATATTCTCTCATCATTTTTTTTGCTACTTCTAAACGAGTATTTTCTCCATAATCAAATGCTCACATACTTTTTGACACATCAAGAACAAAAACGATATGAGAAGCATGGGTAGGAGTGTTTTTATTTGATTGTATTTGATATCAAAAAACACTTATTCATGCTATTAAAATACTTATTGTAAGAAATATATTTGGAAGCCCGTATTTTGAATATAACACAAAATCTTTTTGAAAATAAAATACAAAAAGTCATATACAAAGGAGGAAAAAGGTAAAAAAAATTATTCCAATCAACATATTATTTTCTTATATAATAATAACTATTTACACTCATATATAAAACCAGTAAAATAAAAATCAGTAGAACAAAATTTTTATAGTATGGTACAAAAAACTGATATTCGTCTACTTGGATCTCTTTTTTTTGAAGTAAATCAAGTTTTTCAAAAATATTTTGAAATGTTTCTTTACTATCAGCTCTATAATATTCTCATCCTGTCATATTTGCTATAGCTTGTAAATTTTCTTCATCAATTCATCAAATAGCAAGTTTTTGATTTCCATATATATTTTTAAAATTTACATATGTTTCTTCTTGTCCACCTATTCCAACAGTATGAACGATAATATTTTTTTGTTTAATATATCTGATAGCCTCTATAGGATCTATTCATCTATTTGCCTCTCAGTCAGTAAAAAGTACGATTACTTTTTGCCTTTCACTCTGGTCATCAAATAAATTTGCTCCATATAAAAGTCCATCTCAAATAGCAGTTCATTGTAAATGTTGATAATCTTGATTAATACTTTCAATAGAAAGTTTTTGTACATAATTAGTAATAAATTGATAATCAAAAGTAAGTGGTACCGATGTAAATGGTTTTCCTGAAAATAAAACAAGCCCTACCCTATCAGTAGTTAATTTGGAAGTAAAATCAGAAATAACTTGTTTTGCTACCTCTAAACGATTAGGAGGAATATCTTCTGCTACCATAGAATATGATAAATCCAAAACAATAGCTATATCAATTCAATTTTTTACTACTTGTTTATTTTGTTTTTTAAGATTTGGATCTGCTATAAGCAATGCAAAACTTACAATAATAACAAATAAAACTATAATATTAAATTGAAAAAGAAATTTTGTTTTTCAAAAAATAGCTTCTATATCTCACATAAATGCAAATTTGGACGCAAATTTTTGAGTACGATAATACAAAAATACCCCTATACATCCAACTCAAAATGCAAGTATTCCAAGCAAAGGCTGTAAAAAAATTATATTTTCCATATTTTCTTCTTAAATAATTAAACTTCTTTCTATTTCATACATCATATCATCACTCTCACTCCCAAACATTTTTCCTGTTTTCATTTTCGCATCTATTCACATCAATTTTTCATACATCTTAAAAAAAGTTTCTTTTTTTATTTTATATGTTTTTCCTATCAAAAATTCTCTATTTCACAAATCAAGGAGTTCTTTTATTTCACTATTTGTTTTTCATAATTTTTGAAGTTGAAAAATATAAAAATATACTCTTAAATTAGAGAGAAGTGAATTATATAATAAATAGGAATTATCTATTTGAGAAGCGAGTTCTCTGAGTTTTAAGATAGATTTTTTTGTTTCTGAAGAGAGAAGCAAATTAATGATTTCAAAAATATTTTCCTCTAGATCTTGAGAAATATTTTGAATATCTGAGATATCAATGTTTTCTTTTACAATAAGTATTTTATCAAGTTCTCAAGTAATATTTGAAAATTGGAGTCCTTTGAGAGTTATCATTTTATCGATAACTTGAGAAGAAACTTTATTTTGGTAGACTTGCTGTAATTTTTGTCTCAAATCTTCTTCAGTTTCAATAATAAAATCTTTTATTTCTCATAATTCTTTTATTTTTTTATAAAGTTTTGATCTTTTATCTGCTTTTAAATTATTAAAAACTACGATATTTTCTGTATTTACTCTTGGAAAAATATCTAAAAAATATTCTTGCATTTTTAAAATATTTTGTGGATTCTCATCGTCTGAAGAAAAAGGAAAATCATCAATAATAAAAAGATTTTTGGTACTAAAAAGACCATTTGAAAGCAAATTTTGCTCAAAAAATCATATATCATGTTGAAAAGGATTTTGAACGTGAATAATATTATTTTCACTAAACTTTTCTGCAAAAGATTTTTTCCAAGTATCAATAAGTTTTTTTCTAAAATATTTTTCTCCTACAAACAAATAAATCATAGATTTTTTTTATGAATAATTGAAAATAATTATATAAATTTTATTTTTAAAATCAAAAACGTTCTAAAGTTTTTTGTAAAAAAGTTTTTTTATTTATGGTAATCCCATCAATAATATGCATATTTCAAAGTTGTTGTTGAGTACGAGGATTAATAATCAACATATTATTTCAAGATTTTAATGGAAATTGTAATTTTAATACTAATGTAACTTTTGCTGGTTTAGAATTTTTATATTTAAAATTTACAATAAAAATATCACTTTTAGATTCTGTAGGACACAATTTTAATAATTTAAAATATTTAAAATCACGTATAATCAAATTAATAATCATTCATTTTTCTAATACCTCCAATAAATCACTTTGTTCAAACTCTTCCTGTTTTGTAGCGTCTAAAAGTTCTCAAAATGTTATACAAACTTCCTGAGTAACTCAATATTTAAGTGCCAAATCAACTGGTTTTCCAGCATCATCTAATTCTATATTATGCTCTAATAATGAAGATTGTGATGCCCCCGATGGAAGCACCTTTTGAACTGATATAACAGTTTGTTGTTGCACTGGAATTATTGGTTTATCAGCTCTCATATTTCTCAATTGTGCAATACGAGATCGTAAGTCTTGCGCTTTTTCTTGTAATGGTTGATTCATAAATATATGTATTTATTTTATTATTTGTTGTAATTTTTTATTATCGCTTTTATGTATAATTTCTATTATTTCAATTATTGATTGTAAAGATTTTTTTAAATTTAACAAATCACGTGGAGAAACTCTTTCTAAAGCTAATCTATTTAAAATAGCATCTATATCAGAAATATATGAAAGTTTTTCTCTTATTTTATCAAGTAAAATTTTATCTTTTAAAAAAATTTCGACAAATTCTAATTTATTTTGAATTTCTTTTTCATTTTTTAATGGTCTGAGAATATTTTCTTTTAATAATCTTTTTCACATTGGAGTTTTTGTATGATTCAAAACTCAAAACAAAGTTCAAAGTGTTTCACTTCCAGTAGCAAAATTATAGACTAAATCAAGATTTCTTATAGTAGAACTATCTATTTCCAATACTTCAGATGTAGAATATAATGATAATATCTGAAAATGTCTTAAAGATTGTTTTTGGTTTAATTCTAAATAATTCAATAATAAAGCACTTGCATGAATAGCTTGCTCATAATCTTCAATTCAAAATCAAGAAAAATCTTTTACTCAAAAATGTGATAATAATTTTTTTCTAGAATCTTGTTTTGATTCAAAATAATAAATATTAAGAGAATATTTTTTTTGTAAAGTTTCTTTTATTTCTTCATCATGAAAAAGTTTTTTATCCAAAACAACCTCTCTTGGATTCAATTTAAATAATTCTCTTTGAAGCAAGGCAAAGGTTTTAAATTCTGTTGTTTGCCACTTACTTGAGGAAATATCTAAAATAGAAAGTCAAAACTTTTCATCTCCATATATGATACTTATAATTATATTTTGATCAAAGTTATCATATATATCTCACTCTAAATTTAATGTTGCTGGAGTAACAACTCTCACTACTTCCCTCTTTACAATTCATTTTAATGAAGAATCAGAAATTTGTTCTACAATAGCAACTTTGTAGCCAGCATTTATGAGAACTGGTAAATATTTATCCTTTGCATGATATGGTATTCAAGCTAAAGGTTCTGGGTCTTTAGCATTTTTATTTCTAGAAGTAATATTAATTCATAATACTTTATGTGCTATATGTGCATCTTCTCAAAACATTTCATAAAAATCTCACATTCTAAAAAATATAATCGCGTCATTATATTCTTTTTTTATATCGTAATATTGTTGCATCGCTGGAGTAAGCATATAGAGTCTTATGAATAAAGTAAGTAAAAATATATAATTTTTTATCAATAAATCAATTTTTATTTATGGATTTTTATAAAAAAATAACTATTATCCATTAAATTAAAAAAATTGACTTAAATATAATATAGATTATAATAAAAAAGTAAAAAATACTTCCTAATTTCTCCCTATGTTTACACAAAAAAAACATTCCAATCATAAAAAATATCTTACATATA
>DKNE01000002.1 GCA_002470645.1 Patescibacteria group bacterium UBA7396 | reverse complement strand
CCAGTTTTTTGGGGGCTTGACATATCATAACACAATTATTATACTCCAAAAATGATTATTGAAATAGCTATATTCTCAAACCAAAAAATAAAAGTGTATTCTACACTTTTATTTTTTCTAAAATATTTTTTCTCACTTCAAAATTATCTTCCAAATTATGATTAAATTCGAGATAATACACTTCTTTTAAGAGAGGAAAATAATAACTCTTAAAGTTTTTTTCTATTTCTGATAAAGTCATAAAAAATACTCTTCTGTCTTCTTTTTGTTTACTGATAAGCATTCTTAAAAAAAGTCCTACTTCTCTATAAAAAATATCTCTGGAAAAAGTATGTGCATTATTGGCTAAATATTCAAGTCTTTGTTTTATTTTTTCATCACTAATATGCTCTGTTTTTAGTTTTATATCAGGAGATTGGGGGAAGAAAAAATATTCTAAAAGAAAATAAAAAAATAACAAAAAAACTATGATAAAAATCACTACCACATAATCCAAAGAAGATAAAAATGAAAATAATAAAATTTTTATATCATAAATATCGGTCATATATTTTTTCTAAATGCTAAAAATTATCTACTTTTAAAAAATATCAGTAACTTGGCAAAAATATTAGTCGTGTTATCAATAAAAAAATAACTCATCCTAAAATTATGTAATTTTTTTGAAAAATCCTGTATTTTTTTCTGCCTTAAAGCTTTATATGCTTCAATTTTTTTGTGATTTCCCAGGTTGATAAAAAAAGTTTGTATACTGTCTCTGAGTCTCACAACTCCATGTCCATTTGATAAATTATTTTCAAAATAATCAAAAATATTTATATAAACAAAATCATTTTTAAGAGAGGCAATTTTGAGATTTTTATCATCAAAATCATTCATTTTATCAGTTAAAAGAAACACAAGCGAATTTTTTATCGGTAAATTATGAAAATATGATAAAAGTGTATTGGGAGAAAAATTTTCTATTTTGGGAAAGGATTTTTTATCTATCGCTTCTAAGATTTTATGAATATTTTTCACTCATTTTCCGAGTTTTACGAGTTCAAATCAAGTTTCATTAAATATAATAGCTCCTATTTTATCATTATTTTTATTTGCCGCAAAAGCCAAAAAAGAAAAAGTTTCTATAAGAGTATCGATTTTTTTCTTGTCTCACTCTCAAAAATACATACTTTCAGAAATATCTAAAAGAAAAAATACCGCTAATTCCCTTTCTTCTTCAAATCTTTTAATGAGTAGTTTTCACTCTCTGGCTGAAGCAAGAAAATCAATGTATTTTGCGTCATCATTTTCATCATACACTCTATAATCACTAAACTCTAATCCCCTTCATTTAAATGCTGTTTTATAATTTCAAGCAAATAAACTATCTACTAAGCGATTGATTTTTATGTGAAGTTTTTTTATATCTTGCATATTATTTTACTACAACATTATCTAAAATAGTTTTTATAATATCATCAACAAGCACTCCATCAGCCATAGCCACATAATTTAAAATCAGTCTATGTCTTAAAACTGGATATGCCATTTCTTTTACATCTTCTGGAATCACAAAATCTCTTCCTTGTAAAAATGCAAGTGCCTTACAAGTTTTTAAAATAGAAAGTGAAGCTCTTGGTGAAACTGGATATGAGATATAAGAAGAAATTTTTGAATCTTTATTTCTCGTGTAAAAAACGATATCCTTGATATAAGATAAAATATTTTCATCCACATAAATACTTTCCACCAAATCCTGTATTTTAAAAATATCTTGTTTAGAAAAGAGGGTTTTTAGTTCTGCTTTTTCTATGGATTGAATATTTTTAAGTATTTCTAATTCCTCACTTTCTGTTGGATAATCCACTACTGTTTTAAGTAAAAATCTATCGAGTTGCGCTTCAGGAAGTTGAAAAGTTCCTTCTTGTTCGATTGGATTTTGAGTTGCTAAAACGATAAATGGAGGTTCAAGTTTAAAAGTAGTATCTCAAATACTTACTTGTTTTTCAGCCATAGCCTCAAGAAGTGCTGATTGTACTTTTGAAGGAGCTCTATTGATTTCATCAGCCAACACAAAATTTGAAAATATCGGTCATTTTTTTACATAAAATTCATTTTTTGAAGGATTATACACATTACTTCCTATAAGATCACTGGGAAGTAAGTCAGGAGTAAATTGAATTCTTTTCGCATTCAGGTCAAGCGTTTTTGCTAAACTATCAACAGTGAGAGTTTTAGCAAGTCCTGGTGCTCATTCTATGAGAATATGTCATTTTGAAAATAAAGCAATCAGTAAATCTCTCACGAGTATTTTTTGTCCTATTATCTTTTTTGAAATCTCATAGAGAAGATTTTCGATATCTAAACTAAATTGTTGTATTTGTTCTTTTTGGTTTGTCATAATAATGCACTTAGAATATAAAAATCCTAAGTGCATTGTACTCAAAAAAAATTTTTTTTCAAAAAGTTATTTACAAGAAAATTATGCTAAATGAAATCCTATTTGTTCGTTTCCTGCAAGTAAAGTATAATTTCATTTTTGCATCACATTATCAATAGCATGTATTAATTCTTTATACCCAGCACTTCAAGAACCAGAAAAAAATCATAGTTTTCCTTCTATTTTTACCGTCTCTTGAGAAAATACGATACTGGACATGGTAGCTCATTTGAGGAGATCTATTTTAATTGTTTTTCATTGAAATTCTAAAGTTTGAGCTGTCATATCTATCTTCATAGTATCTTTATTCCCATTTTTATCAGAAAATAAAAAACTCGCTTTAGGATTATTTGGTGTTAATTTTCCAATTTTTTTAAGCTCATCTTTGATAAAATCATATCTTTCATCTTGCCTGATTTTTTCAATTCTAGCTCAAGTTTCTTGTAATTTTTTATTTGCTCCTTGAGAAATATTTGGTTTTTGTCATTGATGGTTATTTTTTTCAGGAGTATTATTATTTTGTTCCATATAAAAATTAGAATAAAATTTAAATCCTCTTCATTCTAACATATTTTATGCTAAAATGCAAAAATACACGTTGTAATAAATATATCAAAAATAAAAAGTAGAATAATAAAATATTCTACTTTTTATAAAGTTTTCTTAAAAATCACTTTCGTGTTCCATATCCATAGCAACTTCTTCTAAATGAAATTCTCCAACATCTACTCCATCTTCATTTCTATCAAAATATACATCTTCTTCAAAATCACTTTCTAATTCAAGTCCATTAATTTTTCTGTATTGTTTTCCGGCAGGAATGAGTCTTCAAATAATTACATTTTCTTTTAATTCTTTGAGTTTATCGATTTTTCCACTTACTCATCCTTCTACCAGTACTCTTACTGTTTCTTGGAATGATGCAGCAGATAACCAACTTTCAGTATAAAGAGAAATTTTAGTTATTCATAAAAGTAATCTTTCAGCAATTGCTGTTTTTTTACCTTCTCCAAGCAGTCTATCATTTTCAGATTTAAATCTGATAATATCAACAATATCTCATGGGAAAAATTCACTATCTCATTTATCTAAAATTCTTACTCTTGAGAACATTTGTCTTACAATCAATTCAATATGTTTTGAATTTACTGTTTGTCATTGAGAAGCATAAATAGATTTAATTTCTTCTACTATATATTCTTGAGTTTTTAGTATTCCAGCAACTTCCATAAGTCTTGCAAGATTGATATGACCTTCGGTTAATTTTTGTCATTTTACTACTTTTGTACCATTCGTAACTAAAGGAGTAATTCCTTGTTCTATATCAAAACTTGAAGTTCTATAAATTTCATCTTTTACTACAATCATACCATCTTCTACTTTTTTCACTACTCAAGCAACGGTTGCCACTACTTTTGATTTATCTTTTTTTGATTTTGCAAGCACTTGTTTTTCTTTTATATTTGCTCATTCTTTCACTAAAAGTTCATAATCTCAAGCAAAGAAGTATTCATTTTCATGAAGTTCTAATGCAGTAACCTTTACTGTATTGTATTTTTCAGATGGGATAATTTCAACGGTTCCTTCTAAGTCAGAAATAACTGCTGGATTTTTAGGGACTCTTGCTTCAAATAATTCTTCAACTCTTGCAAGTCATTGAGTCATATCTCATCCAGCTTGTGCTACTCATCCAGAGTGGAAAGTACGCATCGTTAATTGAGTTCCTGGTTCTCCGATAGATTGGGCAGCGATAACTCAAACTGGTGTTCCATCTTCTACTCATTTATTGAGACCTAAATCAAGTCCGTAACATTTTTTACATACTCAACCTTCAGTATCACAAGTAAGAACAGAGCGAATATTTACTTTATCTATGCTATATTCTGTGATGATATCAATAATTTTTTTATCAATAGTGGTTCCAGAGTCTACTAATACTTTTCATTTTGTATCTTTTATATCAGAAGCAAGTGTTTTTCCATAAATTCTATCTTCAAAACTTTCAGAAAATGATGTTTTTTTATCATTTCTTAATATTTCTTTATAATGAACGGTATGACAATCATCTTCTTTTACGATAATATTTTGAGCCGCATCTACAAGTCTTCTTGTTAGGTATCCTGATTGAGCTGTTTTTAGAGCCGTATCAGATTTCCCTTTTCTTCAACCATGAGTTGCGATAAAGTATTCGAGAGTAGAAAATCATTCTTTCAGAGTAGATTTAATAGGAAGTTCGATAGTTTTACCAGAAGTAGAAGCAACGAGTCATTTCATTCAACATAATTGCGTCACATTTCACCGATTTCATCTCGCTCATGAGTCAATAAAGTTAAAAATATGATTTTCTTTGGTAAATAATCCTTTCATTTCTCATTCTATCACTTTTTTAACATCAGCCCAAATCAAAATAGATTGTGAATATTTTTCATTTTCTGTTAAGAAACCATTCCAATATTTCTTTTGAATATATTTTACTTTATCATCAGCAGATTTTAATAAATCTTTTTTATTTTCTGGTGAAATCATATCAAAAGCAGAAATCGAAAGTCCTGAAATAGTAGCATATTTATATCAGAAATTTTTAATACTATCTACAAATTTTGCCGTCACTTCAGATCCAAGTTTTTCAAATGATTCAGCTAAAATTCTTTTAATCACTCATTTTTTCAAAACTTCATTTACAAAAGCAAGTCCTTCAGGAACAATTTCATTAAAGAGGAGTCTTCCATAAGTAGTTTCAATAATTTGTCAGTTTAATCTTACTCTAACTAAAGCTCTTAATTCTACTGCTTTTGCATCATATGCTTGTTCTAAATCATATTTAGAAGCGAAAACTTGTCCAGTTCATTTTGCATTATCAGCTACTTGAGTGAGATAATAACATCATAAAATCATATCTTGAGAAGGAGCCACGATTGGTTCTCCAGAAGCTGGGGATAATAAGTTTTTAGAAGTTACCATAAGTTCTCTTGCTTCTTTTTGAGCTGCATGAGTAATCGGAAGGTGAACTGCCATTTGATCTCAGTCGAAATCCGCATTAAATGCCGTACACGTTAATGGATGTAATTGAATCGCTTTTCCATCAATCAGTACTGGTTTAAATGCTTGAATAGAAAGTCTATGAAGTGTCGGAGCTCTGTTTAATAAAACATATTTTCCTTCGATTACTTCGTCAAGTGCATCCCAAACGATTTTTCCAGATTCTTCAATAATTTTTTCAGCATGTTTTACGTTATACACCACACCATCTTCAATAAGTTTTCCTATAACAAATGGTTTAAATAATGTTAAAGCCATAGTTTTTGGTAACCCACATTCATCAATTTTGAGTTTTGGTCCAACTACGATTACAGATCTTCATGAATAATCCACACGTTTCCCAAGAAGATTTTGTCTGAAACGTCCTTGTTTCCCTTTTAATACTTCAGTTAAAGATTTGAGAGCTTTTTTATTTGCTGAAACAAATCCTGATCTATTCGTTCTTGTTTCACCAGAGATAAGCATATCTACTGATTCTTGAAGCATTCTTTTTTCATTTTTTAAAATTACATCTGGTGCACCAAGTTCCATCAATTTTTTCAGACGATTATTTCTGTTAATAACTCTTCTATAAAGATCATTCAAATCAGAAGAAGCAAATCTTCAACCATCCAGTTGAATCATCGGTCTTAAGTCTGGTGGAATAATTGGAAGTGCTTCCAAAATAAACCATTCTGGTCTTTGTCCTGATTTTAAAAGATTTGAAGCAAGTTTAATTTTTTGTAAAATTTTCTTTTTCTTCATTTGACTTGCTTTCCTGAGCTCATCTTGTTCTTTTTGAATAAATTGTTCTAAATCAATTCTTTCTAGTAATTTTTTTAAATATTCAGCACCAGTTCATCCATTAAATACATGAGGAAATTTTTCTTTTAATACTCTGTAATCAAGTTCTCCAATAACTTCTCCAACAACAAGCATTTTTAATTTCATTCTGAGATCTTCAAATTCTTCGGTAAGAGTATCAATTTTTTTCATGAGAATTGCTTCCTGAACATTGAATTCTTTTTCTTTTATTTCTCAAGCTTCTTTTCTAATTCTGAGATCATTGAGTTCTTTTTGAAGATCTTTTTGCATTTCTGCTTTTGATACTTTATACGTATCTTCTAAACTTTTTAGAGTTTCTTTGAGTTTATCTTCGTGTACATCAGTAACGATATATGACGCAAAATATACTACTTGTTCTAATTTTTTTACTGGTAAATCAAGAAGTAACCCAACTCTTGAAGGAACTGATTTTAAAAACCAAATATGAGCCACTGGAGTGTAAAGGTCAATATGAGCCATTCTTTCTCTTCTTACTGAAGATTTAGTAACTTCTACTCAACATCTTTCACATACAATTCCTTTGTATCTAATTCTTTTATATTTTCCACAAGCACATTCATAATTTTTTCTTGGTCCAAATATTTGTTCACAAAAAAGTCATCCTCTTTCTGGTCTTTGGGTTCTATAGTTTATAGTTTCAGAAATAAGAACTTTCCCGTATGATAGAGCTCTTATTTGTTCTGGACTTGCAATTGAAAGAGAGATTCAAGCAAGATTGTCAAGATTTTTTCCTTTCGTAATATCTGTTTTTCAAATATTTTTTGAAATCTCAGAAAAATCCGTAATTTTATCATTTAAGAAATTATCAAGATTTTTATCAAACATATTTTTTTAGTTATAAGTTAAAAGCCTAAGAGAGAAAGTTAAAGATATTTTTAATAATATAATAACTTTCCTTTTTTTCTATAAGCTATCTATTCACTTTCTTCTTTAGAGAAATCTAAATCTGCCGTTCATTCAAGTTTTAATACTTCTTCATATCTGCTTCTAATTGATTCTTCTTTTTGTTGTAATTCTTCTCTATCAAGTAATTCAATATTGAGAGCAATTGCTTGTAATTCTTTTATTAATACGTTGAATGATTCAGGAATATTTGGTTTTTTAATCGTTGCTCCTTTTACAATAGCTTCATAAGCTTGGGTTCTTCCGGCAACATCATCTGATTTAATAGTAATCATTTCTTGTAGTATATTTGATGCAGCATATGCTTCAAGTGCCCAAACCTCCATTTCTCAGAATCTTTGTCCTCAATTCTGAGCCTTTCATCCGAGTGGTTGTTGAGTTACCATAGAGTAAGGACCAACCGATCTTGCATGAATTTTATCTTCTACTAAATGGTGAAGTTTTAACATATATTTGATTCAAACCGTAGTTCTTTCTTTAAATGCTTCCCCTGTCATACCATCAAAAAGTTGTACTTTTCCATCAGCTTCTAACCCAGCTTGTTCCATAAGTTCTGATATTTTTTCTAGTCTAATACCATTGAGTACTGGAGTAGCTATTTTTATACCAAGATTTTTAGCTGCTGCACCAAGGTGAGTTTCAAGAATTTGTCCGATGTTCATACGAGATACTACTCAAAGTGGATTTAAGATAATATCTACTGGAGTACCATCTGCCATAAATGGCATATCTTCTACTGGAACGATTCTAGAAACGATTCATTTATTTCCGTGTCTTCCGGCCATTTTATCTCATACTTCTATTTTTCTTGTTTGAGCAATAAATACTTTCACTTGTTTAAATACTCCTGTTGGAAGATTGTCTCCAAGTTCTCTTTTTAAAATTTGAACATCAATAACTTTTCCTCATTGTCCTGAAGGAAGTCTTAATGAACTATCTTTAACATCTTTTGATTTATCTCAGAAAATAGCTCTCAGTAGTCTTTCTTCTGGAGATAATTCTTGTTCTCATTTTGGAGTAATTTTTCAAACAAGAATATCACCTCATTCTACATAAGCTCCAACTCTGATAATACCATCAGCATCTAAATCTTTTAATTTATTAAGTGATACATTTGGAATATCATCAGTTGTTTGTTCAGGCCCAAGTTTGGTTTCTCTTACATCAAGAGAATATTCTTTAATATGGATAGATGTAAAAACATCATCTTGCATTAATTTTTGAGAAATAATAATCGCATCTTCATAGTTATACCCATTCCATGGCATATACGCTACTCTTAAGTTTTTCCCAATAGCGAGTTCCCCATTATCAATAGATTGTCCATCAGCTAAGATAGTATCTTTTGGGAATTTTTGACCATGAGAAACTTTTGGTCTTTGGTGAATAAGTTCATCGTGATTCGATCTTTTATACGTTCTGAGTTCATAAATAACTTTTTCTCCATTATCATAGATTACCGTAATATGTTTTGCATCTACTCAGATAACTTCTCCTGATTCTCTTGCCTTAATAACATATCCAGTTCCTTCTCATACGATTCTTTCCATACCAGTTCCTACATATGGACTTTCAGGTCTCACAAGCGGAACGGCTTGTCTCATCATGTTGGTACCCATTTCAGCTCTTGTCGCATCATCATGCTCTAAGAAAGGAAGAAGTGATGTATCAATCGACATGATTTGTTTTGGAGAAATATCGATATGTGTTACTTGTCTTACGTAAGAAAGAGTTGGTTCTGAGTTCGAACGAGCTCAAAGTCTGGTTTTAGTAAAGTTTCCAAAAGCATCGATTTCAGAGTTTGCTTCAGCAATAACTAAAGCTCTTTCTTGATGTGCATCAAAATAATCATATTCAGATGTTAAAAATCATCTTACTTCAATTTCTTTTGCACTGAGTTCTTTTTTAAGTTTTTCAGCTAATTCTTTAGTAATCAGAGTTTTATCTTGTACAATAAGGTCTCCTTTATCTGATAAAATATCTGATAATGCAATTCTATTCATAGCTTCTTTTCCATCATTTTTAACCGTATGTTGAACTTTTCTAAATGGAGTCAAAATAAATCCATATTTATCTACTTTTGAATATGAAGCTAAGTGTAATACCAGACCGATATTTGGTCCTTCTGGTGTAGCAATAGGACAAATTCTTCCATATTGAGTTGGATGAACGTCACGAACTTCAAATGAAGCTCTTTCTCTTGTTAATCATCCAGGTCCTAAAGCTGAAATTCTTCTTTTATGCGCCATTTCAGATAATGGATTGGTTTGATCCATAAATTGAGATAGTTGTGATGATGAGAAAAATTCTTTTAAAATAGCAACAAATGGTCTTGAGTTGATAAATGTCCCCGGAGTTGCATCTTCGAGTTCAACAATCGTCATTCTATCTTTTGCAATTCTTTCCATTCTCGTAAGACCTACTTTGATTTTATCTTGAACGAGTTCTCAAACTGATCTTACTCTTCTGTTTTCTAAGTGATCAATATCATCTACTACGTATCCTTCTATCCCATTTCTAAGGTTTAGGTAATACTTTAAAGACTTTACGAGTTCTTCAATAGATAAAAATTTTCCTGTTTCAGAATTGTATTTCGTTTTAATTCCAAGTTTTTTTTCTATTTTCATTCTTGCGATTTCTCAAAGATCAAATCTTTTTTCATCTAAGAATGTATTTTTAAATAACTCTTCTACTCTTTCATCAGTAGCAAGATCTCCAGGTCTTAACACTTTATAAATAGCATGAAGGGCTTCAATTCTTGTTTTTGTTTTATCTTTTTCTAAAGTTGGCGAAATATGTTGTCAGATAACATCTTCACCTAATTCTTTAAATGTATCTAGTATTTCAGCATTACTTTCAAGTCCATAAGCTCTTAAAAGAATTGAGATAGGAAGTTTTCTTTTTTTATCAATTTTTACGTTAATAATTCATTTTTTTTCTATATCAATTTCAAACCAAGAACCTTTTGCAGGAACTATCTTTAAAGCAAATCCTTCTTCTCAAGAGGTAAAGAAAATACCAGTGGAACGAATAATTTGAGAAACAATAACTC
Organism: Patescibacteria group bacterium UBA7396; assembly: GCA_002470645.1. Classification (GTDB taxonomy): domain Bacteria; phylum Patescibacteriota; class Gracilibacteria; order BD1-5; family UBA6164; genus UBA7396. Next base: position 15,570 of record DKNE01000002.1, on the reverse strand, counting down.
TTTCAATTCAGTTAATGATAAAAGAAGCTGTATTGGTCATAAGAGGGACTCAACCAAGATATACATCTTGTTCTTTAATTTCTCAAGTTTCTTTATTTAACATTTCAAGTCTCACTTTTAATGGGGCTTCAAAGTTTAAATTTTTCTTTTTACAAGTTTCAGCATCAAATTTAGGTTCTTCTAAAAAATATCCTTTATAATAAATATCTATTCTTTCTCCAGAAAAATCACTAATAGGGAAAATTTCTCTAAAAGCTTCATCTATTCATTTTTCTAAAAATGTTTTATATGAGTCGAGTTGTACTTCTAGTAAGTCTGGAACTCAAGCTACTGAAGTGTCATCTGTAAAATAGTGTCTTCCAGCTATTTCATATAAACTTCCTACTTCTGCACATTTTTTACTTGTTTCTTTTTGCATTCGAAATCAAATTATATGTTAAAATACACAAAAAACGCCCTACCCCATACTAGAATCACACAATCAAGGAGTAGTGCTAACGTGTTTTAGTATATAGAAAGCCAAATAAAAAGCAAATTTTTTTATAAAATTTGCTTTTTATTATTAAAATTCTTTTATTGGCTCCTCAATAATACTTTCTTCAATGATTTGTTTTTCTGTTTGCTCTTCTTTGGTCATATTTGATTTTGACCAATCTACTTTTGATATAATAACAAACATCACGATACAAATAATGATAGAAGTAATCGGTTCTGACCACCAAATTCATTGCATTCATAGCGATGTATAATGTGCTAAAATATAGGCAAGTGGGAGTTTAATCACCCATTGTCATAATATCGTTATAAACATTGGGATTTGAGTTTTTCCTATAGCTCTCAGTACTCCATTGAGGGACATTTGGATTCAGATAAGTCCAAAAAATAGTGCTGAAATACGAACTATTTCACTTCATATTTTTATTACCTCTTCTTCTCCTGGTACAAAAAATCCTATAAAATATGGGGCAAATAAAAATGCAATTCATCCTAATAATGTCAAGAGAATAAAAGAAATCCAAGCACTGATTTTGTTAATTTCTTTTGCTTTTTGTATAAAGCCTGCTCCTACACTTTGTCCTACGAGTACAGAAGTAGCCATAGAAAGTCACATAGAAAAAATAATAATAAATTGAATAATATTCCCAGCGACTCCAAATCAAGCAAGTGCTAAAGTTCCAAACATCGTGACAATAGCTACTAAAAGTGCGTACGAACCACTTCTTGCTGTCATTTCTATAGAAGATGGAAGTCAAAGAAAAAATGATTTTTTTATCGCTTTTGTATCTGGAATAAAATCTTTTATATGAAGATGTATCCCATATTTTCCACTCAGGAGCATAGAAAAACCTATAACAGTAGCAATCGCTTGACTCACTACAGTAGTTATAGCAGCTCAAATAACTCATAATCACTCAAAATTTCAAAATCCAAAAATAAATACTGGGTTTAATAAAAAATTTATCAAAACTGTCAATCAAACGATAAAAATTGGCACATTTGGCTTCCCAATTCACCTCATAATCGATTGAAACATAAAAAATGAAAAACTAAATATAACTCCGATAAAAGAAATACGAATATATTCAACGGTTTGTGCAAATATAGCGCTATCTACTCATATAAGTGAAACTATTTGAGGAGTAAAGATATATCAAAGTCCTCATAAAAAGCTAGAAGTCAGTAGTATCATCAGAAGCGTTTGAGCTGCTATGTGATTGACCATTTTTTCATTTTTCGCTCAAAAATACTGTGCTATAAGAATTGAGCCAGCAATACTGAGTCAACTTCCAAGAGAAATAGTAAGAAAGATAATCATCCCAGCAACCGTTACGGTAGCGACTCCGTCATGTCATAACCTCCCCACCCAATACGCGTCAGCAAATTGATACGCAACCTGCAACATATTCGTGATAACAATAGGAATAGAAAGGATAAGTAATGCTTTTCAGATAGGCATTTCTAAAAGTGGTAATTTTCTTTTTTTAGTCATAAAAAAGGGGTAAAGAATTAAAAACGATTTATTAAGTATAGTAAAAATTTTATAATTGCAATGAAAAAATATTTTTCTATTCCTACCCCTCTTGATTTTTTAAAGAAATACCATATATTTTCTTTTGAAAAATATAATCACAAGCGCATGAAAAAAATACTTATCACATGAACCAGTTCAGGAATTTGAAAAAATCTTGGGCAAGAATTATGAAAAGATTATACCATTTATGGAATATCAAGAAAATCAAGCGGTTTAGAAATAGAGGAATTTTTATGAGATATTAATAATGAAGCATTTTTATCTGAAACCTATAAAAAAGTTCCTGAAATTGACTGGCTCATTTTAAATGCTTGAGTTTGATATTTTGATCATTTTGAAAATATTTCTCTCAAAGAACACAAAGAAATCATCCAAACGAATCTTTTGGCAAATATCATTTTTACTCATATTTTTTCAAAAAAAATTACTTCTGGTATCATTTTTATATGAAGTATTTCGAGTAAAAAATCCGGGAAATTTTGAGCATCATATGCTGCGAGTAAATTTTGACTCAGAGGTTTTGCTATGAATATTAAAAATGAATTCAAACAAGCGGTTCATATCATCAATCCAAAAGTAGTAAAAACCAATTTTCATCAAAATTCAAAAATAGAAATACTCTGAAAATTCGAAGAAACACAACTTATTAATATTGTAAAAGTGATAGAAGATATCATAACTGGAAAAGAAAAAAGATTTGAAATTGATTTATAATTTTATATAATTAACTCTTATTTATTGAAAATAATAACATGGTTCAAAATAGAAGGTCAAGTGACAATGTTCATAGTATTGACGATTTTATACATACACCAACACCAGATACTTCCGATAAAATTTCTGCGATAGAAATATTATTACATACTGATTTTGAAGAATCAGATGATTTTTCAGTTTTCCCAGTAGAGGAACTTAGTTGAAAAATAGATAGATGGAATAAAATAGATAGAAAAGATATCATTATTTTAGAGTTTCAAAAACCTACGAAAGAAAAGCTTTTTCATTTTACTCTAAAATTTTATGTTACAAGAAGTTACTCATATAAAATAACTGGGTATTATATGATTGAAGAAGTATGAACAAAACGTAGGAGTTCACCTCATTACTGAGACATAAAATATACAAAAATAAAGTGAGGGAAAAGAAAAATAATAGATGCTACTCAAAATTGAAATGATATGATGTTAAATGAATTTCAATCTCTCATAAGTGAAAGTATCTTAAAAAATATTACTATACTCAAACCACCTCAAAATATTGCGAGTTTAACTACTTGGGTTAAAGGAAAAATAAACTCTTTTTTAAAAGGGTAAAACAAAAAAAATTGTAAAATAATCTTTTTTTCATATACTCTCCAAGTCTGAAAATAAAGACTTCAAGACTATCTTGTAAATAGTTTACTTATTTATTTTTTGTTATGTCAAAAAAATTAGAATTACTCATGCCTGCATGAGATATGGAAAAATTAAAATTTGCTTATGCTTACTGAGCAGATGCAGTATATGTATGAGCACCTATGTTTTCACTTCGTGCGAGAACGAATGCTTTTACTATGGAAACTTTGCAAGAAGCAGTAGATTATGCACATAATTTATGAAAAAAAATCTACTTTACAGCAAATATTTATGCTCATAATGTAAAAATCAAGCCATTTATGGCACAATTTAAAAAAATGTATGATATGAAACCTGATGCTTTTATCATGTCAGATCCAGGACTTATACATATTGTAAGAAGAGAATTTCCTGATGCTGAAATTCATCTTTCAGTTCAAGCAAATAATACAAACTGGGCACAAGCACAATTTTGGGAGAAAATAGGAATTAAAAGAATCATCTTATCAAGAGAAATTTCTATTAGAGAAATGAAAGAAATTCATGAAGCTGTTCCAACTATGGAATTAGAAGCTTTTGTACACGGAGCTATTTGTATGGCATATTCTGGAAGATGTTTAATTTCAAATTATCTTTCAAATAGAGATCCAAATCAAGGAACTTGTAGTCATTCTTGTAGATGGGAATTTAAAGTTTTTAAAGATGAAAAAACAGAAGCTGAACTTGAAACACTTACAGGAAGACCTGAAGAATACGAAGAATTAACAGGAAATTTTTATCTTGATGAAAAAGAAAGACCTGGAGAACTGATGGAAATAGATGAAGATGAATATGGAACCTATTTAATGAACTCAAGAGATCTTTGTGCTATTGACTATATTGAAGATTTAAAAAATGCTTGAATTATCAGTTTTAAAGTAGAAGGAAGAAATAAAACAGTAAACTATATAGCTTCTGTTTGAAGAGCTTATAGAGAGGCTATTGATGCAGTTGAAAGAGGAGAAAAATATGATGTACAAAAATTAGCAGATGAACTATTTTCTATCGCAAACAGAGGATATATTCCTGGTTTTTTAGCTGGAAACCCTTGAGCAAATGCACAATTTTATGAAAGAAATGGTGGATTTCAAACAAAAATTTTCCTTTGAATTATTAGAAATTTTGATGAAGGAAATCGCCTTGCAAGAATTGAAGTAAAAAACAAATTTAATCTTGGAGATGATATTGAAATTATTACTCCAGAAGGAATTTATACAACAAAAGTAGAGACTATTAAAAAAATTACTACTGCAAATAATTCAACTGGAAGAGCTTGATTTAGACCAGAAGTGTATGATGAACGTTTAAGTGAAGATGCAATATCAGCTCATGGTTGAGGATATGAAGTTTGGATTAATATGGATAAAGATTATGGTGAGTTTGCCATTATCAGAAAAGCAGTTGAATGAGCAGTATCTGAAAAATAATTTTTCATTTTTAAAATATAAAAAAGCAAGACTAGTCTTGCTTTTTTATGAGTTCATTTTTTTGTTTTTTAGAGAGTTTTTTTATTTCTATTTCTCTTTTTGAAGCGAGGCTTCTATTTTCATATTTTTCAGAATATATAAGTGTTACTGGACGACGACTTTTTGTATATTTCGCTCAGAGTAATGAAGAATTATGTTCAAAAACTCTTCTTTCCAAATCAGTTGTGATTCCAGTATAAAAAGTATTATCAGCACATTCTAAAATATAAATATAGTACATATTTGAATTTATTAATTTTTTTTAGTATATAGAAAATATTATTTTTACCAATTTTAAAATTTGCAAAAAATAAAAAAAATATACAATAAAAATATTATTTTATAATTTTTTATATATGATAAAATATTTTTATATAATTATTTGAATCATTTATTTTTCATCATTATATATTCTAAAAGAATGATTTCTTGATAAAGAATTAACTGACTTTATCAATACTTATATCTCACTTGAAAAAATATATTATGTTTCTTTTATATTAGTGATTATTTTGGTAATTACGAGTATTATAAATAAAGTTTTCAAAACTTTTGAGCAAAGACAAGCAAAGAAATCACTATCAAAACACATCTTACCAATTTTAAATAAAATAACAAAAATAATTATTTGGGTACTTGGGATTATTACCATTGTTTCAAATTTAGGATACAATGTTTGAGCGCTTCTAGCTTGAGCATGAGTTTGATGACTTGCTTTAGCACTTGCATCTCAAAAAACAGTTGCAAATATTTTTGGAGCTGTCAATGTTTTAATTAATAGACCTTTTGAAATAGGAGATAGAATCAAAATTAGTTCTTATGAATGAGAAGTCGAAGATATCTGACTGATTTATTTAAAAATTAGAAATACTGAATGAAATCTTGTTTTAATACCAAATGAAACTATTACGAGTTCTGCAGTTGAAAACTTTACAAGAAAAAAATAAACTCCTTTCAAAAGGAGCTTTTTTATAAATAATCTTACAATATGACTTTAGAAATAAATGAAATCCTTTTTTTAATCATATGATGATGTATTTGAATTATCGTATGAATTATTATTTGAAAAATCATTAAATACAAAACTCTCAAAAATGAAAGAGAACTTTCTATTAAAAAATCAAAATCAGTTATTCTTTGAGAAGTATATGAAAAAGTACTTCCCTTTTTACCAAATTTTCCATACGCACCTCGTGATATGACTTTTGTGTGAAAATGAATTGATTATATAATTTTTGATGGACTTTCTGAAGGAAATTTAAAAAAGATTATTTTCTTAGAAGTAAAATCATGAAGTTCTAAACTCAATCAAAATGAAAAAATGATTCGAGAAGCGATATTACAAAATAAAGTTGAATATAAAGAATACAGAATATAAAAAAAGAGAATATAAATTCTCTTTTTTATTAAAATGATTTTGATTCTAAATTTTTAATTCTGTCTTCTAAATCTGGATGAGAAGAAAAATATTGTAAAAATCATGATTTCGATTTTGTAGATATTTTCATAGTTGCTAATTCACTTGAATCAGAACTTGCAAGATTTTGCATTTTTTGTAAAGCTCTTAGTCAAGCAATCATTTTTTCTTTTCAAACAAATGTTGCACTTCCTTCATCAGCTCTATATTCTCTGTATCTTGAAAATGCCATAGTAATCAGTGAAGCTAAAATTCAAAGAAGGATTTGTAAAATAATATTTACTAAAAAATATCCAAGTGCTCAGAATTTTCCATCAGTTACATTATCAAAAATGTTTGCTAAAATTCTTGATAAAAATACCACAAATGTATTTACTACTCATTGAAGTAAAGTCATAGTTACCATATCTCCATTTAATATATGAGCCATTTCATGACCAATTACTCATTCTATTTCATCTTTATTCATCAGTTCTAAAAGTCCTGTAGAAACAGCAACAAGAGAACTATTTTTAGTGGCTCCAGTTGCAAATGCATTTGGATCTGTATCTTGATAAATTCATACTTCTGGCATTTTTATATGATTATCAAGAGCAAGTCTTTGAACTACATCATATACTACTCTTTCTTTTTCATCGAGTTTTTGAATATTTTCAGGAGTAATAACTACTACATTGTATGCTCTTTTAGCCATCCATTTTGATATAAAAAGAGAAATAAATGCTCATGAAAATCAAACAATTGCTGCATAAATAAGTATAGAAATATAACTTGTGCTGTATCAAGAAATTTGAATACCAAACACATTTTCTAAAATAGCGATTACAACAGTAATAACAGCAAGTACTGCAATATTGGTAAGTAAAAATAAGAAAATTCTTTTAAACATATTTCGTAAATTAAAAATTAAATGTACTATTCAGGTATAACTTCTCAAGTTCAAGTTGTTTCTTGAGTATCTTCCTCATAAGTGTAATATTGATTATACATATCTACAAAATCATCGTATCTATATAATTTGGTTTTTATAGTATATGATTGATATTTTCAAAGTGTTACCTCTTCTGGAAATTCTTGTAAAAATCCATAATCCCAATCTCCTGAAATATAATATCAAGTATACGATTGAAATGGTCATTCTATTTGGTCATCATAATATAAATCAACTTTATTTTCAGGAAGACTATTATATCAAGCTTCAGAACCATATACCATATATTCTTTAAGATACATCTCATTAGTAGGATTTAAAAATGCCTGAGTATGAGTAGACTTTTTTTGGAAAGTTGATACAACTTGTCCATCAATTTTTAAATCATATGTACCCGTTTTGAGATCAATGGTTTTAGATTCAAAAGGTTGGAGTGTTTGCTCTGGCATATCTCAAATTTGAAATGTTATTGCTTCAGAAGTTGGGTTATCAACTAATAATGTTGAAGTAGAAAGATAAAAAGAATATAAAAATCTTCCTGCAATAAGTAAAACTATGAGTGCTACAAAAGCAATTTTTACTTTTGCAAAAGTGTTTTTTGGTGGTGGTGATGGTTGATCTTCTATAATTTCAAGAGAGTTATCACCTTGTCTATCAATTAATGACATAAAAAATAATTATAAAATATAGTGTATGTATATTATTTAAAAAACTGTAACTGTCAAACATTAGATTCCTCTGATATTCATTTATTAGATTGACTTTTTTGTAAAAACATCTCTATTATTTCTAAATCATATTTTAAATTATGCCCCACTATTTCTATATCCAGAGCAAATAAAAATTCTAAAAATTGCTTTGTGTCATCATACGAAAGTTGTTCCCCTTCATGAAGTATATTGAGATAATAAATATGTTCATCATCCAAATATAAACTCACTCAAACTAATTGTGCCTCCATAATACTCAAAGAAGTCGTTTCTGTATCAAAAAATACTCTTTTATAATTTTTGAGTGTATTTTTTAGATTTTCTAAAGATTTTATATCGGTAATAGCCTGAACTTGGAGTCAAATATCTTTCCAGGTTTTGAGTATTTTTTCCTCTTTATAGAGAGATTTAAATTCATATTTTTTAAAAAATTCATTCACTTCTTCATTTACCATTTTATCTTTATCAAACCTAAAGTTTTCCAGATAAAAATTATCGAGTTCTACATCTTTTTTAATCGTTGCAAGTTGTTTTGATAAAAAAGCTATTTCTCTACTTTCAGCCAATTTTTCCAAAGTTTTTCCAGATAATATAAAATCACTATCGCCTATGTGTTCAAAAATTTGCTCCAAAGTTCCATATCTATTTATCAAATCCACTGCTTTTTTAGGTCCAAATCAAGGAATTCCTGGAATATTATCTGATGAATCTCATACAATCGCTAAATAATCTATAATAAGTTCAGCTGGAACATCAAATTTTGTTTTTGCCATTTCATAATCATAAATTTTTCACTTCATCGTATCATATATCTTTACATTTTCTTTTGTCAAACTATATAAGTCTTTATCTCCAGAAAGTATGTAGACATCGTTATTTTTATCTTGTCATAAGCTTTCTGCCAAAGTTCCAATCACATCATCAGCTTCACAATTTGGTATTTCTATAATATCAAATCACATTTTAGTAATCATTTCTTCTATGAGAGAAATTTGAGTTCTGAGATTATCAGGCATTCTATCACGAGTTGCTTTATAATCAGCATAAATCAGATGACGAAAATTATCTCACTTAGCATCCTTTATAAACACCAAATAATCAGGATTTTCTTTTGCTAGTTGTCATACAAAAAATTTTGCCATACCAAAAAGTGCATTTACAAAAACTCCATCAGTAGTTTTAAATTCTGGAATAGCAAAAAACATACGATATATAAAACTGTTTCCGTCTATAAGATAGATTTTTTTCATTGTTTAGTATTTAATTTTAGTAATTTTATTATAAAGGTTTTGAAGTTTTTGCAAGAAAAAGTATTTTATAAATATTTTTTGAAAATTGAAAATTATCGCTATATTTATGATACAAATATTATTAACACAAATTTATGAATATTTTTGCAAAAATTATAACTACGAATGATGAAAATATAAAAAATGAAATAATAAAAATTTTATGATTAACATGAAAGGAAAAATTTTGAAACCATGAAGTGTATTCAAAATCAGAAATTGATGCTCATATTGTGCTTATATTTTGAAATAATATTTCTTCAATTCTCGATTATGCGAAAGAAAATTATGAAATAATAAAAATTTTTCATATAGGGAAAGCACTTCCTCTTGATAGTCTTGATATAAATCTTTGAGATATTATGATACCAAATACATTTATAAATAAAGAAAATGAAGTAGTATTTTTAGAATATTTAGTAGAAAAAAATTACGATTTAAAGAATTTCTGACTTTTACTCAATGGTATATGTATTAGTTTAGAAAATGATATAAAAGATGAAGAAGAATTAGAAGAAATCATTACTCATTATTCAGCAGAGATATTTGATAAAGAAAGTTTTTCTATAGCAAAAAATTTCGAAAAATATGAACTTCTTGAAGTATGATCTATTATAAAAATTATTGGAGAAGATGATGAATATATAAAAAATTGAGTGAGTATATTAGAAATTATGTTATAAAAACCTCCCTAAAATAGGGAGGTTTTTAATAAATATGAGAAATTGCTTCATTATCATCTGCGATTTGTTGTAAAACTTTTTGCAATTCTATAGAAATACAAGCTTGTGAATATGCAAGATGGTATTTTTTTTGGTATTCTTCATCAGCATTTTTTACATTTCTACAAGGCATATTTATTCTTCCACAAGTTTTGTTGATTAATTTTCAACTGCAATATGATTTACATTTTTCTCAAACTCAAAATGGTGTTGTCATATCAAATTCGACTCACTTATTTTCTATTTCTTGAGTACATGTATTTCTGGCATTCATAGTAAAACCATATAATATAATAAGTCTTATTAATAATGATTTTTTTTAAAAAGTCAAAAATATAACACAAATCTATTTATTATAGTTTCTTAACTGGAGCAATTTTTATATTCATTTTTTTGATTCATGAAGCTCAAAATCTTATTTCTGCTAAATCTCAATCCATAGAAATAATATATCAAAAGCCAAATTTTGGATGACTCACTTTATCTCAAATAGCAAAACTCGAGACGTCATTTTCTATAAGAGTTTTTTTCACTCTAAAAACAGGTTCTGTGTGGTCTGGGATTCAATAATTATTTGAAAAGTAATTATTTGATACACTTTCAGAAAATACGTAATTTTCTATGTATTCTGGATTGATTTCTTTTAAAAATCTAGAAGGTGGGTTGGTAATATAATTTCCATACTGAAACCTCTCAGAAGCTTTTGAAATATAAAGTTCTTTTTTTGCTCTCGTCATGGCTACATACATGAGTCTTCTTTCTTCCTCAAGTTCTCAGGGTTCTGAAAAAGTTCTTGAACTCGGGAAAAGTCACTCTTCCAGCCCAGTAATAAATACTCTCTCATATTCGAGTCATTTTGAAGTATGGATAGTCATGAGTGTGACAAAATTACTCCCATCATCTTTATTATCCATATCAGTCAAAAGCGCTACTTCTTCAAGAAATTGTGCCAAACTTTCGCGTGGGTCCATTCCATTGTAAGTAGAGGCTACATTTTTTAATTCTTTTAAATTATCCATTCTGGCTTCAAATTCTTCTTTGGTAGCATCTTCTTTTAAATAATTTTCATACCCTATTTTTTCTATAATAGTGTCTATCAGATCAGAAACTTCTTGTTTTTTTGAAGCCTCAAGTAATTCTAAGAATATTTGATAAAAATTATATACTGCTCTTTTTGCTCAAGAATTGAGTTCATCCACTTCATCAATATTTTCAAAAATTTGCAAATAAGTAGCGCCAAAGGCATTTTTATATTCATCAAGTTTTGCCAGAGTAGTAGCTCATATCTTACGAGTTGGGACATTGATAATTCTTTTCATCCCCACCACATCATTTGGATTATGGATTACTCTCAGATATGAAAGCATATCTTTAACCTCCATTCTATCATAAAATTTTAAACCTCCGATAACTTTATAAGGAATTGCCTCGATCATAAGGGCTTCTTCTAAGGCTCTTGATTGAGAATTCGTACGATAGAGAATAAGATTTTCAAAATAATTAAATCCTTTTTGTTTGATAATTTTTGCTATCGTATTTGCTTCGAGTCTATCAGTTGGAGCATCAATATAAATAATTTTTTCTCCAGTTTCATTTTCTGTAAAAAGTGTTTTATCAAGTGATGATTTATTATTTTTAATCACTTCGTTCGCTGCGTTTATGATATGTTTAGTAGAACGATAATTTTGTTCGAGTTTAATTACCAGAGCTTCCGGATAATCTTTTTTAAAATTGATAATATTTTTCATATCAGCTCATCTCCAAGAGTAGATAGACTGCCAGTCATCTCATACAACTGCCAAATTTCTATATTTTGAAGCGAGAAGTTTGACGATTTCATATTGTGGGGCATTGGTATCTTGATACTCATCAACCATAATATACTTCCATCTTTCCTGATAGTATTCAAGATTTTCAGGGATTTTTAAAATATCGAGTGTTTTTACTAAAATATCATCAAAATCAAGAGCATTATTTTCACTTAATTTTTTTTCATAACTTATGTATACTTTTGCAACAATTTCTTTAATATGACTATCAACATGATATCCATATCTTTCTGCTGTTATAAGAGCATTTTTCGCATTAGAAATAAAACTTCCTATCGAGCGAGGAGGATATTTTTTTTCATCCAGTCACATGTCATCTTTCACAATTCCTTTAATAACAGAAAGTTTATCTGATTCATCATATATAACAAAATCTTTTGTCATCCCAATGGTTTCGATTTTTTCTTTCAAAATATACACTCAAATCGAGTGAAATGTCCCTACCATTGGAAGATTTCTATTTTTATAAGGAGAAACTTGATAATCAATTCATAAAACTTTTGAAACTCTATGTTTCATTTCTTTCGCTGCTTTATTGGTAAAAGTGACAGCCAAAATATTTGCTGGATGAATTCCTGAGGAAATCATATATTCTATTCTTGCTGTCAAAGTAGCTGTTTTTCAGCTTCAAGCTCCAGCAAGTATGAGAAGTGGTCAGTTTATTTGCTTTTTTGCTTTTTCTTGTTCTGGGTTTAAATGCATTTTTTATACTTTAAAGATTAATTTTATTTAAAATACGGATTTTTTAAAAAATGTGAAATACAATTTAAATTTTATGTGAAAAAGTAAAAATTTGATTTTTTAGACAAAATTGATATATTCTATCAAAACAAAATATTATCTCTGTCACTTGATATAATTTACTCAGTTTATTTTAAAAATCATACTTTTATCCTTTTATCATTAACTAAAATGATTATGAATACAAAAAAATCACCTCAAAGAGAAGTATATATTCCAGGAGATCCCGTAATAGAGGCATATAGAGCAAAACTCCTCAAAGCTTGAAACTCACCAGAAGATATTGAAAGTTTATTTGCTCAAAGAGAAGCCTACACGGCATCTCTTTGAAATCATATTCCTCAAGACGATACATTAAAAAAAATAGATAAAATATTATGACTTTAAAAAAAATTTTTTAAATATTCTATGTAATCATCTTTCACAAATTCTCAAAATTGGTTTTTTCATGCTTGTATTTGAGCATGATACAAAAAGTAGGTCTCCCCTGCTTTTTTTAGTTTTTTAAATGCCGGACGCACCGAAAGTGAAAGTCAAAATGTGGCTATAAAATAATCTTTGATCACATGTCTGTGATCTTGTGTAGAACTTCAAAGTTCAAAAGGTTTCAATGCATCACAATCTGATGAATAATAGGTTTTGTGATTTTCATGTAAAAAGACAATAATTTGAGCCCTATTTTTATCAAATTTTTGGGTAGTTTTTATTGGTTTTATCTCATTTTTTCATCTTTCCAGATAAAATATACTTTCAGTGAGTGGATAGTTTTCAAAATCTATTAAAGAAATTTCATTTTTGTCTATAAGTGATGAAAAATCCATCAGAGCCGCGTTCATATCTCTTCCTGAAAATCCCGTTTGTTGAAAGGCTTCTTGTATGTGATTTTTTTCTCATTTGGAAAGTTTTTTAAAACGAGTTCAAAAATAATAACGAGAAAATATTTTTTCAACATTCGTATCAAACGCTAGAATATTTTGATTGTGTCAAAACGATAAAATAGCTTGAGCTGTGTAAGGTCAAACTCAAGGCAATAAAACAAGTTCATCATACGTATTTGGAAATATTCCATTATATTTTTGATGAATAATTTTTGCAGTTTTGAGCATATTTCTGGCTCTTGAATAATACCCAAGTCATTCATAATATGGAAAAAAATCATCATATTCAAGTTTTGCAAAATCGTTTACTGTTGAAAATGCATTTACAACCTTGTTAAAATAAGCTTCTACGCGAGAAACTTGAGTTTGTTGAAGAAATATCTCAGAAATCCATACATGATATGGAGTTTGTTTTTCTCTCCAAGGAAGATGATGACGTCCATTATTTTTATACCAATAAAGGACTTTTTCAAAAGGAAATGTATCGTATTGCATAGTCAATTTTTTATTTTTTTACAATCATCATATTAAAAAAACTTGCTCTGTATGCCAAATCTTTATATTTCATAACCTGAACATCCAAGTTTTTTCATTCATAAAAATAAACTTCATTTATTTCTCCATTTGTAAAAAATGAAACTCAAACGATGAGTCAAGTATGTTGTCAGATATATCATTCTATTTTTTCTCCATCTTTGGTATACCATACCACTGGTTTAGTATCAATATTCCCATCTACATTTGCTTGTAAATACCAAAACATTACTGGGTTCCCTTGCAAGAGAGCATCGACTATATCATATTTCTTAAAATTTTTTACTTCATTTGGAACTCCTATTTGATGGAGCGCTTTACTTACAGGATGAGCATATACTCAATATCCAGTTAATTTTGAAATATTTTTTGTCTGTTTTCAGTGTATTTTTCAAACAAATTCAGTATGTGGATTTCACCAAACGAGTTTTGCGCTCTGACGAAGTGGGTTTTGTTCATATTTTGGAATGCGAGAAAGAATAACTTCTTCTTTGATATCTTTTTCTAAAAAATAACTTGCAAATAAACTTGCTGAATTTACTTCGCAACTCAGAGGTTTTTCTTGCAATTTTTGCTCTATTTCTCAGGAAACAAACAATTTTTTATGTTTCAAGTTTTGTATAGCTATTTTTTGTTTTAAAGATTGTAAAAACTCGATTTGATTTTTTTGCTTAAAATGCTGGAGTAACTTTTCTAAAGCTTTATTTTTTGTTTCATAATCAGGAAATGCTTGTATTGCATCAGAAAGAGCTACTTTTTCAGATAAAGAAAATGAAAAAGTAGTTGAAAAAATACAAAACATACATCCTATCATCACTAAAAATTTTAACATTTTTTTGTGTATCATATTAAATTAAAAAGAATTTTCTTGAATTTTCATAAATTTGTTTTTCTACTTCTCAAAAAGTTTCTTTTTTCCCATTTTCCTTTCTGAGTTCAAATACTTTTTCTAAATTATATTTGGTATTATTTGGAATATTTTCTTGTCATCTCACTGGTTGAGGAGGTAAAAAAGGACAATCTGTTTCTACTAAAATCTTTTCTAAAGCTATATTTGCTGCAGCTTTTTGCACATCTGTAGCAGATTTATAGGTAACAATTCATGAAAAACTAATCATACATTCATCAGAGTAATAGATTGATTTAAGTGCAAAATCAAGATCTTCTGAAAAACAATGTAAGACAAATTTTTTAGCGTCCATATCTTTTAAAACTCTTAAAGTATCTTCTTTAGAATCACGTGTATGAATCACTATTGGAAGTGAATATTTTTTTGCTAGTTCAATTTGTGCTCTAAAAAAATCTTCCTGAATCTGTTTTTCTGCTTCAAAATTATCTTTATCAATCCAGTGAAAATCAAAACCGCATTCTCAAATTCATTTTACATAGGCAAGATTTTCTAAAATCAGCCTTTCTAGTTGATTAATAGTTCATTTTAAATCGTGTTTATATGGTCAAACATCTGTTGGATGAATTCAAACAGTAGCATAAATAACTCATTGATTTTCTCTTGCTAATTCAATAGATTTTTTACTCGTTTCTAAATCAACTCAAATAGAAATCATTTTTTCTATTTGGTCATTTTTTAATCAAGAAATAATTTCACTTTGTGATATTTTTTTATTTAAATATATGTGAGTATGGGTAT
>DKNE01000038.1 GCA_002470645.1 Patescibacteria group bacterium UBA7396 | reverse complement strand
CTTTTTACCTGTTTATTTTTTAGTATCTAGGTTTTTTGAAATCTCTTCCTCCAGAACTTCTTCTGTCATCACTTCTTCCTCATCTATATCCACTTCTATCACTATTTCTATATCCTCCAGAACTTCTTCTGTCATCTCTTCTTCTATCTCCTCAACCAGAATAGCTTCTTCTTTCTCCACCATCAGTTTTTTCTTTTGCTCTTACAACAAGAGGTTTTACAGGATTTTTATCTTTAAATGCTTGTAATACAACATGTCAAACATCTTCAGGTAAATCAACATAAGAAAAGTTTGTTAAAATATCTACTTTTCCAGCTCCTAAATCTCCAAGATTACTTTCTTTTGCAATAAATGAAAGTAATGCTCCAGGATTCCCGATATTATCCATTTTTCCTTTTGCAACAAAAAGTCTAATCATTCCATCATCTCTTGATGCAAAACTTCTTTCACTTCTTTCTCATCTCTCAAATCTTTCACCTCTATCAGAACTTCTTTCTCTTAGAGAAAAATCTTTATAACTATCAGCTTTAAATTCATCTTTATAGAATTTTTTTAAGAGAGTTGAAATTACAAGTGCTGGTTCTTTTCATTCTAATAATTCTCAAGAAATAGCTAAATAATCTCTTGCTTCATCAGTAATAATAAGAGTTTCAACATCATGTAATAATCATTTCTTTTTGTGTTCTACTACTTCTTCACCATTTGGTAATTTTTCTTTTGTAATTTTTGCTTTAATTGTTCTTTCAATGAAAAATAATTTTCTTGAATCACTACTTGAAACAATACTGATAGCAGTACCATTTTTTCCAGCTCTTCCGGTTCTTCAGATTCTATGAGTATAGCTTTCTGGATTATCAGGAAGTTCAAAGTTTACTACATGAGAAAGATCATTTACATCGATTCATCTTGCAGCAACATCAGTAGCAACGAGTATTGAAACAGCTCTTTTTTTAAATCTTCCAAGAACTTTTTCTCTCATAGCTTGTTCAATATCTCCGTGAATTGCTTCAGCTAAGTATCCTTTTTGTGATAATTTTGAAGCTACTTCATCAGTTTCAGCTTTTGTTCTACAAAATATTATTCCATAAAAATCAGGAGTAATATCTAAAATTCTACATAAAACATCAAATTTATGTCCTCTTGGGGCATCGTAATATACTTGTTTAATATTTGAATTTGTTAATTCTTCTTTTTTAATAGAAATAGTTTCATAATCTCTCATATAATTTTTTACAATTCCTGCAATAAATGGAGGCATTGTAGCAGAGAATAGGAATACTTTTTTATTTACTGGAGAAAATTTTAAAATTTCTTCAATTTCTTCTCTAAATCATACATTTAACATTTCATCAGCTTCATCAAGAACGAAATATTTAATAGTATCAAGATTTACTCTTCCTTTTTGTAAGTGATCTGTTACTCTTCCTGGAGTACCAACAATAATTTGTGGTCCAGTTCTCAGAGTTGACATTTCTGATCTGATTGGTTGTCCTCAGTAAAGTAAAACAATATTTACATTTGAGTTGGTTGAAAATGATTTTAATTCTTCAGCAACTTGGATAGCAAGTTCTCTTGTTGGAGTAAGTATAAGAGCTTGAAGATCACGAGAATTTTTATCAATTCTATCAAGAATTGGAAGTCAAAATGCTGCTGTTTTTCCTGATCCTGTTTGAGCTTGTCCAACAATATCTTTATCTGTACTTAATGCAAGAGGAATTACTCAAGCTTGGATAGGAGAAGGATTTTTATATCCTTTTTCTTCAATTGATTTTAAAATTTCTTTAGAGAGTCCTAAAGATTCAAAAGTTATATCTGTCATAAAAAAAATTAATATATAAAAAGAAACAAAATAAGCATTTTATTTCTAAAAAGGTGAAATAAGCAAAAAAATAAAAGCATTGCATATGAATGAATAAAGCGTTATTTTACCTTTATAATGGTTAACATTTAGGTGCGTTTCACTTTATTCGCCATATTTAATACTTTTTAAAGTATGATTTTTTGAAAAACTGTTCTAAATTATTAACGATCAATCCTGATTATAACAATTTTTTTTCAAAAAGCTAATTTATTTTTAAAAATAAATTGTTTGACTTTTCCTCTGATTTCAATATATAAAATAATACTTTTCTAGTGTATTATGGAAAGAGTTTTATAATACTAGCAAGAAAAGAGAAAAGGAGAAATATGGGGCTTTCTTGGCAAAATGTTTTTATTTTTGGAGTATTGTTGTACCTTTTTCTAGGAGTATGTATTACTGGCATTGTCTTGAAACAAACGGTCAAACCATCAAAATATAAAAAAAATCAGCCAACCAAAAAGGTATCAATGAGAGATGTAGTAATATTGGTGTTTCTTTCACCAGTGTTACTTGTCTATAATTATTTTTTTGGTTAAATATGGATTGACTCATTTTATAAAAAGCTTGTTTTAGGACAAGCTTTTTTAATTTAAGAGTAAAAAATCAGTATATAATTTTTCATACAAATTTTTATCAATCATTTCTAAGCATACAAAAGTTTTTTTAAAATAACTTTCAGTCATGAGTTGTATACTTGAAATATTATCAAGTCCTCTTGATTTGAGGTAAAAGAGTCTATTTTCTTCTATTCTATGCGTTTTACTTGAGTGACTCACTTTTACATCATTTGAATCTATAAAAAGATTTGGAAGTGAGTGAAGAGTCCCCTTACTTCCAATAAAGATATTTTCTAAATCAAGATTTGCTTGAATTTTTTTGCTTTCTTTTGCTATATTTATACTTGAATCTACTCATATATGATGTTCTCTTACTATAGATACAATATGAACTTGCGAAATAATATTTTCTCCCATTATATGTGAAGAAATATTTGAGGTAAGAGTATTTGAATCATTGATAAATAATGCTTTTACTTGAAGTTTAGAAGTATTTTCATGTTGTATAATACGCATATTTTTAGGGGAATTTTCACTAAAAAAAGCATAAATATCTACTTTTGAGTTTTCTCATATGTGTATTGAAATATCATGAGAAATATTTTTTATAAAAAGAGAAACATATATATCGTTTTCAATATGTATATTTTCTTCAAAAGATTTATCTATGATATAAAATCATGTAGTAGTAATTTTTGACATTTTTAATTTTTTTAAATATAAACTAATTACTTAAACTTCTCTCTGCTTGTTAATGGTAACAAGTTGTAATGGGGTGTAGGAGTTGAAATGGAACAAGGTATTCTACAGTTATGGTCAACTTACCAGAGATCAAGGAGATAACAACAAAGGTGGGGGATATTGACATCAATATCCATTTACAACAAGGTTGGAAAATCCTCATTATGAGTCATTATTCAAATAAAATAAGCTCTTCTTTACAAGTTCAAGCGACTCTGTACAGATAGGGGTTGTTCCCCCAAGAATTCTTAGCTTGCTAGGGATTCTTTTTTAGTTAAAATCCTCATTCAAACTCCATACTAATGAGTACATTCATTTCACTGGCATATTCTAAAGGTAACTCTTTGAGAATCGGAGAAATAAAACCGTTTACTATCATAGAAGTGGCTTCATTTTCATCAATACCTCTACTCATAAGATAAAAAAGATCTTGTTCATTTACTTTCCCCGCGGTTGCTTCATGAGCTACAGTAGAAAAACTATTTCATATTTTTATATTTGGGATGGCATTATTTACAGAAATATCATCCAAAATAAGTCCATCACAATCTATTTTAGAAAGACTTCATATAGCGCCAGGCTTTATATCAACGAGTCATCTATAGGTTGATATTCCTCATCATTTTGATAGAGATTTTGAGGAAATATTTGAAGAGGTATATTTTCCTATATGAATAACTTTTGCTCAAGTATCTTGGTTTTGTCATGAATTAGCGAAAGCGATTCCTAAGTGTTCGGCTTTTGAATAATCTCACACAAGTACACTACATGGGTAGAGCATAGTTGTATTACTTCAAAGATTTCCTCAAACCCACTCAATAAATCATTTTTCCCCGACAATAGCTCTTTTTGTATTGAGATTATACGTATCTAAACTCCAATTTTCCACTGAAGAATATCTCATATGCGAATTTTTTCCAACAAATATTTCTACTCACCCAGCATGAAGAGAATTTTCATCATACTTAGGAGCACTACATCATTCTATGTAATGTGCCTGCGTATCATCTTCTAAAATAATAAGTGTGTGTTCAAATTGTCCTCAAGATTTTACATTCATACGAAAATATGATTGAAGAGGTTCAGAAATTTTTACTCCAGATGGAATATATAAAAAAGTTCATCCACTCCAAACAGCATAATGAAGAGCACTAAATTTATGGTCAGCAAGAGGGATAGATTTTGAAAAATATTTTTTAATAATAGCCTCATATTCTGGTACTTGGAGAGCATGAGAGAGATCATCAAAAATAACTCACTGATTTGCAATTTCATCTTTGAGAGAATGATATACTGTTTCACTATCATATTGAGCTCCAACTCAGGCAAGTGATTTTTTTTCAGCTTCTGGAATACCGAGTCTATCAAAAGTTTTTTTGATATTTTCTGGTACATCTTCCCAAGATTTATTATTTCCAGCTCCTTCAGGTTTTGCAAAATAATAAATACTTTCCAAATCAAGATTTGAAAGATTTGGTCACCAATTTGGCATTGGTTTTGATTTATATATTTCAAGAGCTTTTAATCTGAGCTCAAGCATCCAATTCGGTTCTTTATTTGATGCAGAAATTTGCTCTACTACTTTCTGATTTACTCAACTTACCAGCTCCATAGTATAATTAACTTCATCATGGAAGTTCCAAGTTCAGGAAATGTTTATGTTGTTTGGGTTTGACATTTTTTCAATTTTAAATATAAAATGAGTACTTTTTTCCAGTTATTTCATTAACTTTTGTGAAAGGGGTGACCATGCAGATTGTCTATACTTACAAAGGGGAACTGTGGAATATGCTCATGCAGCGCTCAAGGCGAGGAATAGGGAGACAAAAGTCACGATATTCACGTCGGCAAGTGGCAGGCTTGATTTCGGCTTTTACAGGGAAACCTTCTCGAGATATAAAAATAGTGCATTATTGTCATTAGTGGCGTATGTCCACCAAATAGCTGAGCGATCCTCAGCTATTATTTTATTCAAAACCGTTTTTTATAATTTCTGTAACTAAATCTTTTTCTCCAATCTGTTGTAAAGCTCAATTTTTTAGTACATATACGGTATTAAAATCAATATAATCCACTATTTTAAAATGGTGAGTAATAACAATAATAGAGTTATGTTCATTACTCATTTTTTTTATGTGTTCACATACTATTTGAAATGCATTTATATCAAGTCAAGAATCAATTTCATCTAGTATAATATATTTTGGATTTAATAGTTTTGCTTGCAGAAGTTCAATTTTTCTTTTTTCACCACCACTAAATCATACATTCAGGTCTCTTGAGAGAAAATTTTCATTTATCTCAAGTTCTTGAATATGCTTTGCAATGAATCTTTTAAATATAAAAGGAGAGAGTGGTTTTGTTTCAGGAGAAGTATGTTTTAGATAATTATTATAGATAATTCTTAAATATTCTCCAAGGTGTATTCCAGGAATTTCAGGAATATTTTGAAATGATAGGAAGAGTCATGCTCTTGCTCTAGCATCTATGTCCATTTCAAGTAAATTATTCCCATCAATATAAACTTCTCAATTTATATGCGTGTAAACAGGATTTCACATAAGAAAACTTGATAAACTTGATTTTCAACTCCCATTTTTTCATAAAATGAGATAATTTTTTCCAGTCTCAAGAGTCATATTTATGTCTCTTAAAATCTCTTTTTCTCATACGTTTATTTTTAGGTTTTTTATTTCTATCATAAAAAAAATTAATATTACTAAATTAGTCATATTTTAATGAAAAAATAGAATTTTCAAGTTTTGTTTCAAAAATTTGTACAAGACGATTTAAAGCCAAAAATATAGTACATTTTTCATGAAAAATATAAATGTTAATACTTTGTGAAAAACTCATTTTTTTCCTCTTAAAATAAATAAATAAATTGTCTAGTAATTTTTTTCACCTTTTTAAAAATAAGTGTTGACTTTATTTTAAAAAAGAGTAAATATAAACCATCAGAAATGACTAAAACAAAAACAAAAAAATCACTTATTAACATTTTTTTAACAAAAATGAAGAAAAAAGAAGAAAAAAGTTTCGAAGAATTACATATATCAGTATTATTACACGAGTTAGTAGACAGTGTTGTTATCTTTAAAAATAAACAAAATATAATTATTGATTGTACTTTGTGAATGGGATGACATGCAAGAGAAATATTAAAAAAGTTAAAAAAATGAGATGTCTTCATCTGATTTGATGCTGATAAGAGAAATTTAGAAATTGTACAACCTGAGTTAGAAAAAGAATTTAGAGAAAGTGGAATACAATTAAAGTTTATAAATGATAATTTTATAAATTTAAAAAAGAGATTGCAAGAACAGGGGATACAGACTATTACATGAATTTACTATGATTTGGGGATTTCCTCACTTCATGTTGATGAAGCTGAAAGATGATTTAGTTTTAAGCTTGATGGTCCACTTGATATGAGGTTTGATACTTCTACTTGAGTAACCGCATCACATATTGTAAATTCTTATAATGAAAGTGATTTACTAAAAATTTTTAGGGAATATGGAGAAGAACCAAGTGCTAGAAAGATAGCTGAGGAAATTGTATCTCAAAGAAAAAAATGAGTGAGATTTAAAACAACCAAAGAATTGTCAGATTTAATAGCAAAAATATCTAAGTTTCCTAAAAGTAAAAATAGAATATTTCAAGCTTTAAGAATTGAAACCAATAAAGAGCTTGAAGTAATTGAGCAATCAGTACAAGATGCTATTGATATGCTAGAAGAGTGAGGGAGTATTTTTATAATAAGCTTTCATTCGCTTGAAGATAGAATTGTGAAACATATTTTTAAACAAGAGAGTAGAGATTGTATATGTAGTGAACTTTTATGTGTATGTAAACATAAAAAAAAGTTGAAAATTTCAACAAAGAAGCCTATACTTCCAAATGATGATGAAATCAAATCAAATCCAAGAAGTAGAAGTGCCAAAGCAAGATTTGCAATAAAAATTAAATAAAAATTAAAATCTAACACTACGATGGCAAAATGAATCCAAATTTAATTGTAATAAAAAAATGACACTTTAGATTTTTCTCAGAAAGAAAAACTACCAGAGAAAATTTTAAGTTATGAGTGAATACAACTTACATATTAGCGTTACTGTTTATAGGATTTTTAGGAATCTACTATGTTTGGACTCTTAATGTAAATGCAACCAAATGATATAATATCAGAAATTTAGAACTCCTAAAAAATAACTTAACAGTTGAAAAAGAATTGCTAGAAGTAAAAATATCAGAATTAGAAAGCCTATCAAGTTTAATGAAATGGGAATGAATTCATAATATGGAAAAATTATGAAATGCTCAATTTTTAGTAGTCAAAGATATGAAATGATACGCATTTAATTATTAAAAAAATAAGTCAAAAATTTGACTTATTTTTTTTATTACTATTATTTATATGTTTTTGTAAAGTAAAAGAAATATATGCCAGAAAGCTTAAAGAAATTAATTAGTATTATCAATTTTTTACCATGAGTTTGAGAAAAATCAGCTACAAAGCTTGCGTTTTTTCTTTTAAATGCAAATAAAAATTACCTTGAAAATTTTGCTAAATCATTAATTCATCTTCATGGAAGTATTGCTAAATGTGAAATATGTTGAAGTTTAATTGATACATGAAAGCATATTTGTGAAATTTGTAGTTCTCAGGAAAGACAAAAGGATATTATTTGTGTGGTGGAGGAATATTTAGATATGGTAACTATTGAAAATTCAAAAATTTTTAAAGGAAGATATCATATATTATGAGGTGCTATTTCTCCTATTAATGGAGTATTTATTTGAGATCTGAATTTTGAAAGTTTATTTCAAAGAATTTCAGAATTTGAAGGAGCTTTAGAACTCATTATGGCAACCAATCCAAATATTGAATGAGAAGCAACGGTGCAGTATATTTTGAGTGAATTAGAAAAAAGAGGATTAAAAAAATTTGTGAAAGTAACAAGGTTGTCAAGATGACTTTCCAGTGGATATTTGGAATATGCAGATAATATTACTTTAATAAACTCAATAAAAGAAAGGAAAGAAATATAAAAGTTATCTAAACTTTGAATTTCTTTGTCAAAAATATTTTTATTCAATCACTTACAAAAATAAGTAAGCCTATTTCATAAAAACATTTTTTCCTTGAACTTCTTTATTTGAATAATTTTTTTAATTTTTAATTTCAAACTTATGTCAGAATTCGCACCAAGTGGGCGTCAGCCAAAAATGACGCGTTCACAAGTAAGAAAATATCTTCGTGAAATGGAGGAAAAAAGAACCAAAGCACAGCTCGAACTCGAAAAAGCTCGTTTAGCTTGAGAACTACATAATGAGGAAGATTTAGAAGATTTAGATAAAAAAATAGATGAATTATAATTCATCTATTTTTATTTTATCCATCATTCTGAGAGTTCTTTTATCACTTCAGCTAGTTTTTTTGGATCGTGCCTTACGACATCACTTTCATTGATAAAATCTCTTTCTATAATAGTATATTTTTTTCTATCAAAGTCTTTGATATCTTTAAGTTTTACTGGTTTTTTTCATTCTTCTGTTTTATACTTTTCTACTAATTCATCACTGATATGCCCATTGTTTACAAGTACATAATCAATCACTTCTCAGGCGTATTTTTCAATATTATCTATAAAATCTTTGAGCTCATAGGTAGTAGTTTCTCATTTTTTTGTCATGATATTACATACATATATGATTTTTGCTTGTGTTTGAGCGAGAGCTTCTTTCATTCCTTTTGAGAGAAGATTTGGAACAATAGATGTATAAAAATCACCAGGTCCTAGTATAATATAATCTGAATTGAGGATAGCTTCTCTTGCTTTTGGATTGAGCGTCCCATCTCATCAAACAAGAAATGCATCTACTACATTTTGATTGATATTATGAGATCTTTCAAAGTCATTTTTATCGCTGACATCAATATTTTTTTCTCAAATTATTTTTACCCCGTCTTCAAATTCTACTCATAAATGTACATCTTCGAGAGTAACGGGAATAATTTTTCACTCAACATCAAACATTTTACAAGCTTCTATGAGTCCAGCTTCAAAACTTCATTTGATTTCTCCTAATGCGGTAAGTAATATATTTCCAATCTTATTTCATCCAATAACTCACTGTTCATCATCGAATTTGTATTCGAATAATTTTCTCACGATCCCGGTATCACGAGCAAGGGCACAAATAGCTCTTCTGATATCTCCAGGAGGAAGTACACCATATTTATCTCTGATTTCTCCGGTAGTTCCACCAGAGTCAGTCATAGCAATAATAGTAGCGAGATTTCTTTCATCTTTTGGAAAAACTTTTTTGAGTCCATAGATAACATTAAAAGTTCCAGAACCTCATCAAATAGTGGTTATATTGATTTTTTTTTGCATAGGGTATGATTTTATTTTACTAATATTGCTTTAATTCTTCTTACTCCTCTACTAGAAGCTTCTTCTTTTTGGATTTTAAATGTTCCCATTTTTCCTGTTTCTTCGATATGTGGTCATCCACAAAGTTCACGAGAAAATATTTCTCCAGCATCCGTTTTAAAAGTATACACTTTTACTATTTCAGGATACTTTTCCCAAAAACTTCCTTCTACTCAGTTGTCTTTGGCAATGTTTTTATCCATTTCTTCTAATATCATTTTTGCATTTTTTGAAATAGCATCATTGACATAATTTTCTATTTCTTTAATTTGTTCTGGAGTAAGTTTTTCGTCATGAGTAAAGTCAAATCTGAGTCTTTCAGCTGTAATATTTGACCCAGCTTGATGAACATGATTTCCAAGAACTTTTCTTAGTCAAGCAAGCATTAAGTGAGTTGCAGAGTGAAGAGCAGTTGTATCATCTGAATGATCAGCAAGTCCTCATGCAAATTTTTGAGCTGCTCCAGCTCTTGAAAGTTCTTGATGTTTTTTAAATGCCTCATTAAATCATTCTACATCAACTTTTAATCATTTTTCAGTTGCAAGTTCAACAGTCATTTCAATTGGAAATCCAAAAGTATCATAGAGTTTAAAGGCCTTTTCTCCAGAAATAGTATCGATTTTTTGTCCAGTTCTTTCAAATGCTATTTGAAATCCTCCTACGAGTTTATCAAATTCTTTGAGTCATTTTTCAAGAGTTTGTAAAAATTGTTTTTCTTCTCTATCAATTTCTTCTAAAATAATATCTTTTTTCTGAGCAACATTTTCATAAACTCAAGAAAATTTTTCAATCACTTTTGCTATTACAGGAGTTAAAAATTGTCCTGAAAAACCAAGTTTATATCATTGTCTAATTGCTCTTCTGAGTAATCTTCTTAAAATATATCATTGATCCATATTTGAAGGAGTAATTCCATCTGAAATCATAATAGTTGCAGTTCTTGAGTGGTCAGCAATAATTCTTACCGCATTTTTTGTATTTTCATTATAAGATACACCAAGAGTAGCACAAATTACATCAATAATATCTGAAAAAATATCAGTTTCATATACTGATGGAGCTCATACTAAAGTTCTTGTAATTCTTTCAAGTCCCATTCCTGTATCTACATTTTGCATTTGAGCTTTATTGAAATTTCCATGTTCATCTTTTACATATTCCATAAATACGTTATTCCAGATTTCCATCCAGTTTTTTTCATCATTTCAAACCGTACTTCCAGCTGGAGGAAATTCACTTTCTCAAACCCAGTAAAATATTTCTGTATCTGGTCCACATGGTCCGGTAGCTCCCGCTGGTCCCCACCAATTATCTTTTTTCCCTAAGTATGAAATATTGTGTACTCACATACTTTTCCAAATTTCTGCACTTTCATCATCTCTTGGTGCATTTTCATCTCATTCAAATACAGTAACAGCAATTTTTTTTGCGTCAATTCCGAGCCATTCTTTTGAAGTTAAAAATTCATAACTCCAAGCAATCGATTCTTTTTTAAAATAATCTCAAAGTGACCAATTTCCAAGCATTTCAAAAAATGTGAGATGTGTATTATCTCCAACATCTTCGATATCATTGGTTCTAATACATTTTTGATAGTCAGCGAGTCTGGTCCCAAGTGGGTGTTTTTCTCCAAGTAAATAGGGAACGAGAGGTTGCATACCCGCAGTATTGAAAAGTACCGTCGGATCATTTTCAGGAACTACTGATGCAGAAGGGATAATCGCGTGTTTTTTTGAAGTAAAAAAATCGATGTATTTTTGTCTTATTTCCTGGCTTGATATTTGCATATTTATTATAATTATTTGCTAAAACTCTGCTTATTGTAGTGAAAAATAGTTTTTTTTCAAATGGAAAAAGAAAAAATATATTAAAATAATATTATAAAAAGTCAATGATGATTTTTGCTTTAAAATCATATATATGATAAAATAAAGGGGAATTTATTAATTTATATGTTTTTATGAATATTGCTAAATCAGTGAAAGATACATATCAAGATCAAATTTCTAAGTCTGAGTACGGGGCATTGTCCTATGATATATGAAAGTGTGATGATATTCAATCTCAACTAAAAGAGGGGTGGGAGATTATGAAAGCTGTCAAGGAAAAGGTCTGAAAAAATCACCCATTGTATCAACAATTTGATAAAGAATATAAGGAACTTTATGAAACTATAAAAGCATCATACCAATCAGAAAAATCTTTTTCTCAAGTTGAGAGAAGTAAAATTTTACTTGAACTTTCTGATATGATTCATCTTGCTGAAAAAGAATGAATTATAGAAAAAAAGGGACATTTTAGTTGGTGGTGAGATGTGTTGAAAAAAACAAATACACAAGAAGCAAAAAACCAAGCGCTCTCTTTTAGAAGTAAAAAAGTACAAGAATATTCTCAGGATGAAGCTATTGCAGCAATGGAATATTTGTCACATAACTATAAAAAATATAAAGAAGTAACAGATGATAAAGTTACTAAGTGAATAACTTTTATGTATTCTACTGTTGCTGATTTAGATGATCAATATGAAGTAAGATTGTTTCAAGAAGAATTGATGAAGAAAATATTCACGAATGGAAAACAATTTAACGAAAAATATTTACTATGATTTAATGCTGAGAAGGGGAATTACATTACGAGTATTTGAGACTTTGAGAACTATTTAAGAAATCCAAATACGAAAATGAGTGGAGACGAAAAAGATGCAAATGTAGTAAACTCAAGAGCTTTAGCAAACTATTTTTCTTATTTAGAAGGTGCTGGAAAATTGAATATGTGATACGTAAAAACAGTTCTATCATCTGTTCAACTTACTGAATTGCAAAAATTATGGCAACTCAATCCAAATTCAATGGCACAAAAGATTTTTTCTGAGCAGTCAGAATCAAAAAATCCTCTTTTGAAAAATTTCTTTTCTTATAGTGAAAAGTATAATGAAAAAATTACTCTATCTAATTATAAGCAAGAACTTACTTCTGCACCACAAAAGGTATTTTTAGTAAATGATAAGAGTTTATTACTCAAAATTATTTCAGAAGTTCCAAATATAAAATACACAGATATAGATTTTAACTTAAAACATGATATTGATGTTATTGAAGCAATATCACGTAGAGATCAAACGTTTAAAATATCTATGATCCCACCTTCTTTTTATGATATAAAAATAACTAATCAAAGTGATATAGAAAAAATAAAAAGAGTAATGAAAATTACCAACACATCAGAGGATTTTCTTATGATTATGTGAGATATTAGTGTCTATTTAGAAGAAAATGATATAAAAATATTATTGAAAAATATTGAAGGGCAAGATGCTAGATTACAATCAATACAACAATATTTATCAAAACTTTCTGTTATTACAAAAACTGACTTTGATAATGCATTTCAAAATATTATCAATTCTTCGTGAAAATCTCAAAGTTTTATAGAAAAGCAATTAGTGGATATTAATTTATATGTTTATAAAAATTGAATTGTAGGAATTGAGGACCCCTTATTACAAATATTAGATAAAAAATCTTTGGAAAACTTTCCAGGTATTCAAAAACATCTTCATGCTAATGTTTGATTTGTTGAAAAAATTATCTCAAAATATCCGGATTATTTTGATGTATTATGACAAAAATTACAATCTGAAGCAGCAGTTATTTGAGCTTATTTAGATGCATTAATTCAACAATGATTTGACTATAAAAAAATAATACATGCAATAAATTCAATTAATTTTTGAGATAATATATGAGTTATTTTATTGATTCATTCTAAATTATCTCTAGCATATTCTAAACAAAGAGTAAAAAATATTTTTTGACATCCTTATATAACTCAAAAATTCTTTGTATTTACGAAATCATTAGAAAATAAAGAATATTGAGAGGCACAATTAAAAGTGTTAACACAAATTGATGATATTTTTTGAGAATTAGGGGAAGAATATAATAAAGCCTGAGAAGTTATAGCTCAAGTAAATCAAGCATATGTAAATTTTGAATCAAAAAATAAAGATACAATTTTTTTACAAAAAATTTCACAAATTACTTGATTTGATTGAGAAAATAAAGAGATAAATCAAAAAATTTTAGATATAGTAAAAAAAGGAAAAAGTGTTCAAAACGATAGAGAATTGTATAAGTTATTGCAAAAATGAACTTGATGAGATGCTGAAAAAGTAGCAAAAATTTTCCAACAATTACAAGCTATTAAAAAAGAAAAACTACAAGAAGAAATTCGTGTAGAATCAAAAAATCTTTCTGATATACAACTTTTTTTAGAAGATATTACGCTCATTATAGCAGAAAATAAAAAACAAAAAGGAGAAACTGAAGAACAATATCAAGCAAGAATTTTTGATATTATAAAAAATCAAAAAAATATATTACTTACTCCAGAAAAAGAACAATCTATAAAAAATATTATTCAAAAACTTACTGAAGTTGAACAAATTACATTTGAACAAGCGAATGCTGACTTATACTTAGAATATTTAAAAAATCCAAATGCTTGAGATAATTTTCAAGATTTTGCTCAATATGTTAAAGAACAAAAAGAATGAGAAGTATCATGAGTTTTGTTACAAAAAACTTGAGTTGTAAACGGAATTGATTATATAAAGTCAGGGAATGGGAATTATTTGATTGAAACACATATTTGAAAAATAGAATTAACAGCTCCAGAATGGAAAATGGTTTCTCATAATAAAGAAGCATACAATAATTTAGTTCATTTTAAACAAACACTACAAGAGCTTAATTTAGATGGATTATGGAAATACAGAGATTCTATTTTTACCGCAATTTCTTGAAAATATGTTGGTATATTTGATGCTTCTTGAGATTATATCAATCAAAATGAAATGAAAATATTTATATCAGCAGTATTATCAGCAATTTGAATTTCATTGAACTCACAAGTAAACTTAAATGATTTTAAACAACAAGTAAAACAGATAAATAAAGTTTGAATTATTTGATGACAACAATCAGTAAGTGTATTTTGAGATGGATTTTTAGAAAATTTATTTATACAAAGATTCGATTCAAAAAGAACAGGGATAATACATCCACATGTTTTACAAAAAGAAATATGAAATTTATTTTGACAAAGCGTGTAATAAAAATAATCAGTAAATTTTGAGGTATGGAAAAACAAAAATTAGAACAAAAAATAATATGAATTTTGCAATATATAGATTCTCCAAGACTTTCTATAGTAAGATGAAATTTGCATATTTTTAGTACATGAGAATTACTTCAAATACTAAATTTTCTTAATACTGGAAATTTAGAGTCTATTTATGATTTTTTAGAAGATAAAAAAAATGAATATTTAGAAATCATTCAGAATTTAAAAATAAAAAAAAGATATGCAAATTTAAATAGTATTAAACTAGAGGAGAGATTGGAACTAGAAAAAACAAAACAGGAAATAGAGGTAATAGATTTTAATTTTTAAAAAAAAAGATATGTCTGGAGTCGAATTACAAGAATATCAAGGTAAAACTATAGAACAAAATATAGTTACTGATGAAGTTCGTCTTGATAACAAATTAAAAGAATTAGGAAATTTAGAAAAACAAATATTTTCTGGAGATGGTATTATTGCTTGAGAGAGTGATGATACTAGTATCGATACATCTTATAAAAAAGGAATTGAACAAGCAAAAACAATACAACAAAAAATAGACTTTATTGAGTCTTTAGTATTTGAATTTCAAAATGAAAGAAAATTACAAGAATTGTTTCAAAAGAAACAAGAATTGCCATATTCATCAAAAGATACTGATGATAAACTTCATGAATGAAAAAATAAAATACAACAACTATTTCAAAAGTACCCTGATTTTAAACAAAGTATAACGAAGTTTGTGGAAGAAAAATTTCATTATACAGACTATTTTCTTTCATATTATGAGGAAACAGAATTTTCTTCTCAAGAAGAGAAAGAAAAAATTATGATGCAAGTTCTCAACGGTATGCTTGAGTCTACTTTTTATTGAATTTGAGATATAGAGAAGGCAATTAAATATGTCCAATCAAATACTTCTATAGATGATAAAAATCAATTTTTAAGTGATTTATTGATGTGGGCTCCTGAAGCCTTATATAATTTATGAGAAAAAATGGATGCTATTTCTCAACTGAGTTTTTATCATAAGAAGGAGTGATATAAATATGCTCCTAGATTGTCTAGTACTGCTGAAGATATACATTTATTTAGTTTACTCAAATTAGATACAAATAAATTACAAAAATTAGATAGTTATATAAAAAATGGAGATGATAAAGGCTTTATGAATTCTATAAATGATTTGTTTTCTACACAAGAACGCAGCAATCTATTGTGATATCCTGAAATTAAAAATAAATATATTGAAGTCCAAAGATGAGATTTAAATCTTCCCAAAGATACTATTTCAGATGATATAATAATATCTTTATCACAACTAAAAGATAAAAGTGTAATAACTCAGTTTCAAAAATTGATTACTGATTTTTTCAATGAACCAAATAGAGATATAAAAAATAGCATTTTATCTCAATTTATACATATAGAGCTATGAAATATCGTAAAAAACTCTAGATATTTAAGTGATAATTATAAAATTATTCAGATTGTAAATGATCTTGTAACTGATGGTGCAAGTAGTCTATGAGAATGAACTCCAGAATATAAAAAAATGGAACAATTGTATAATACTGTTAATGATAAAATTACTCAAATAAAAACATATAATCAAAAGAAAGTTTCAGATTATATTACTGAGCAAATTTGATATTTGAGGTCAGAAAAAGATATGCAATCAGTAGATGTATTACAAAAAATTTCTAAAATTGATAAGAAAGAAAAATCATATTCAGAAGATAGAGCATGATTTATCTCTGATTGTGATTCTACAGATCCTATTTTGTCTAAGCTTATTTTATTAGAAGATGCAAGTGATAAAAAAGCATCATGAGAAGTTATGAAAATACCAAACCCAGTTCAATCGCCAGAGGGAGTAAAAAATACTGCAAAAATTCCAGAAATGCAAAAATCACTTTCTCGTTTGTGACTTAATGTAAAAGTATGAGAAAATGGAAATGTAATTTGAGCAAATTGAGAAACACAGTTTACCCAAAAAGTTTGAAACAGAACTTTTGAAGTAAAAGATGATGGAAATATATTTATTCAATGAGCATTTTGATATAATTTTAGATACGAAAATAATCTCAATGGAATTGAGCAATATTTAGAAATAGCAGATCAAATACAATATGTTGACGATATGTGATTATGACACTTTTGAGAAAATTTTAAAGAGATGGTGAGTATTTTAAACCTTTATACGTCTTACACAGGATTAAGATATATAAATATTGATGACACTAAAATGAATTCTACTAATTTTATCAATCAAGTGGAATTAACAAATATTTCAAAAGCTTTTTATAAAATTTGATTTTTATCAAGTGAGAACTTTAGTTATGGATTTAAAAATGGGGAAATGCAAAAAACAGAGTTTACTCATATTATGCAAACTCGCTTTGAGGGAAGAAATTTTTTAAAGTGAGGAAATTTTGATAGAGAAATATTTAAACAAATTATCACAGAAATAGATTGGAAAAATAAAGTCTAAAATTTAGACTTTATTTTTTTGAGTATTAGAAAAAGAAAATATGAAATCTTTTTATTTATAAAAAGATAGCTCTCACTTACTTTTTTCACATCTGGAGTAAATTTTAATTTAAAATCTGTTACTCAAGCGAGAGGTGAATTGAGTTCTCAAGGGGATGCTACTCATAAGAAATCATAATATTTACTTCCTGTTTCTTTGGCTTTTTTTATAGCAAACCATTGCATCAAATAAGGTGCCATAAGATTTCTATATTTTTTATCACTGGTTGAAGCTCAATAATAATAAATAGAAATTTCTCTATCAAAAATAAAAATTCAAGCAGAAAGTATTTTTCATTCAAATTTAGTAAAAATCAGAGCACTTTCAGGAATAATTTCTAGAAAGTTTTTATAATATTCTAAAGTATTTCCTGAGAATCTGTCTCTAGAAGTTGTTTCGATCATCAAATCAAAAAATATTTTTATATTTTTTTGAGTTTTTTCTCCTTCAAAAACTTCCACTCATTTTTTTGTTGCAAGATGTATGTTATATCTTCATTTTGGTTTCATATTTGCCAAAATTTCTTCTTCAGTTTTTGATACTTCAATGAGTGCTGTATAAGGTGTAATAAATTTTTTATAGCATCATTTTTGGAAATATTTGAGAGTAGGGAAAAAGTTTTTTTCTACACTAAAAGTTTCTATTTGAGCAAAAAGAGCATTTTCTTTTTTACAAAGTTCAATAATTCTTTCTTCATTTATTTCTTGATTTTCCTCAACTCAAAGAGCAAAAAGTCAGTATTTTCATAATCAAATACTTCTTTTTTCTATAAAAATTCACTCAACTTCAAAAACATGTTGAGCTTGATTTGATTCTAAAAGAAGATTTTTCCAATAAGGTGTTTGCCAGATAGACATGTAAGAGTTTTTTATAGATAAAAATTATTTTCCACTCAAATGCAAAATAGCACTATCAGTGATTTTTCTTCCACGAGAAGATTTTTCTAAAAATCAAATTTGAAGTAAATAAGGTTCAACTACATCTTCGAGTGTTGCTTCTTCCTCTCAAATACTAGAGGCAAGAGTTCCAAGTCAAACAGGACCACAAGCAAATTTTTCATAAATAGTTTGGAGATATTTTTTGTCTAAATAATCAAGTCCTAAATCATCAATTCATAAATCAAGAAAAATTTCTTTAAATATTTTATTTTGATTAATTTCTTTTCAGATGATTTTATAATCTCTCATAATTTTTAAAATTCTGTTTGAAATTCTTGGTGTTCCTCTACTTCTATTTGCTATAGCACATACTAAATCTTTTTCCATTTCTAAATCAAGAAGAAATGCATTTTTTACAATAATTTTTTCTAAATCATTTCCTGAATAAAAATCAAGCTTTAACACATTTCAAAATCTATCTCTGAGAGGATTAGAAAGAGCAGAAAGTTTCGTAGTTGCTCAAATAAGAGTAAAATTTGCTACTGGCATTCTTACACTTTGTGCTCCGGTTCCTTTTCAAACCATAATATCAATCACAAAATCTTCCATTGCAGTATAGAGAACTTCCTCAATTTGAGGTCTTAAACGATGAATTTCATCAATAAAAAGAATATCTCCAGGTTCAATATTTGATAAAATACTGATGAGATCTGCTTGTTTTTCAATTGCTGGACCAGAAGTTACTTTTAAATTTCATCACATTTCATGAGCAATGATATTAGAAAGAGTAGTTTTTCAAAGTCCAGGAGGACCATAAAAAAGAATATGTTCCAGACTTGCATTTCTGAGTCTTGCAGAAGCAATTGATACTCAAAGATGTTTTTTTATTTGTTCTTGTCCAACGTAATCTTGCAGAGTTTTTGGTCTGAGAGAATTTTCACTTACATCAATATCTT
This sequence comes from Patescibacteria group bacterium UBA7396, assembly GCA_002470645.1. GTDB lineage: Bacteria > Patescibacteriota > Gracilibacteria > BD1-5 > UBA6164 > UBA7396. The sequence continues at coordinate 21,255 of DKNE01000038.1, read as the reverse complement.
TATGAGTAGTTTCTATGATTCTTTCAGGAGATTTTGTTTGAGAGGATTTTATTCACATATGTTTTGTATAAGGAAAATAATTTTATTTTTTATAAGGATAGAGTTTTTTATCATACTTTTGTGACCAAAAGTAAGCAAAAGTCTTGGGGGCTCAAATTTCAGCTGGCAAATTTGGAGCTTTCTAAACGTTATCACTATCGTTTCGCCCCCAAACCCCAAGTGATTTATAAGTTTTTGGGATTTTTTTATTTCACTATCATAACAATTCCATCATCTATGTCGATCGGAATAGTATTGTATTTGATTTTATTATCTTCTAAATATTCCCAAAATCAAATCATTTTTTCTCTAAACTTAATCACATCATCAATAATAATAATTCATCCTTCTTCTACTTTATTCCGCACGAGTTCTAAAAAATCTTTGGTTCTTCTTTTCATTCCATCAATAAAGACAAAATCATATTTTTCTCCTAAAGAGGGAATAACATCAAGTGCATTTCCATTTATTGCATTGATTATTGGTGAAACTCAAGCTATTTTAAAATTTTCTAAAGCAGTATCATATGATAACTTAGAAAATTCAATAGTAGTGATTTTTCCTCAAATATTTTTGAGTTCTAAAGCAAAATGAATAGTACTATATCAATTTGCAGTCCCTATCTCAAGCATATTTTTTGCTTTTTTAATTTTGATAAGGTCTCTTAAAAAAATTGCATTTACCTCTGAAATATTAGGAATTTCATTTTCTATCCCGTGTTTTTTTAGGTTTTGTAAAAAAATATCAATGTTCATTTTTTGGCTTTATTATTTAATATACAAGAATATAAAAATAAAAAAACATAAGTCAAGCTTTAAAATATGTGAAAAAATTTGCTTTTTTATGGATTATTTATTATAATGTAGCTGTTTTATTTATCTAATTAATATTAAATTATGAACGCAATTAAAAAAACTTCTTATGGAGTAGCTGGTATAGTGCTGAGTTCAATGGCAAATTTAAGTGCATTTGCTCAATCAGAAACGACATTTTGAGTAAATAAAGCTTCTACAACTGCTCAAAATTTAGAAAATAGACCTCTTTCAGAAGCAGTTCAATATTATGTTAACTTTTTAATGACTTTCTTATATCTTGTTGCAGTATTATATGCATTATGGGGAGGATTTTTGATTTTAACAGCTTGAGGTGAAGATGATAAAGTAACAAAAGGAAAAACTATATTAATTCAATGATGAATCTGATTACTTGTTATCTGGTTAGCTGGAACAATCGTAAAATGGATTCTTTCAGTTTTGGTATCATAATAAATAATCAAATAAAAAACTTTGGTATATCCAAAGTTTTTTTTATTATTAAAAATTTTCATCATCATATTCATCTTCCTTTTTTCATTGAGTGAGTCAACATACTCAAAATCATGCAATAAATCAGAGTCACAATGAGTAAAGAATAATAAGAGAACTTGCTTTTGGTCAAAATGGACTATACAGAGTATAAGAAAATATCGTATTTTGAAAATAAAGAATTAATCCTCCCATCACTCAGATAGCAATGATAGTAAAATAAATATTTTTTGACATAATTTTATATTTAAAATTAAAATTTGTATCATTATAAAAACAAATTTCAATTTTCAAAATAAAAAATTAGAAATTTTGAGACTTTTCAATATAATCATTTCAAATTTAATTTTTAAATATTTTTTATATGTATAATCACATTGAAATAGAGAAAAAATGGCAAAATTTTTGGGAAAAAAACAAAACTTTTAAAAGTGAAAATAAATCAACTAAGAAAAAATTTTATGCACTTGATATGTTTCCATATCCATCAGGCGCTGGGCTTCATGTAGGCCACCCGGAAGGATATACTGCAAATGATATAGTTTCAAGATATAAACATGCAAAATGATTTAATGTACTTCATCCGATGTGATGGGATGCTTTTTGATTGCCAGCTGAAAATTATGCTATAAAAACAGGAACACATCCAAAAATTACTACTGCAGAAAATATAGCAACATTTAAAAGACAAATTAAATCTCTTTGATTTTCATATGATTGGGATAGAGAAATCGATACTACTGACCCAAAATACTATAAATGGACACAATGGATCTTTGCAAAAATGTTTGAAAAAGGTTTAGCTTATGAACAAGATTTACCAATAAATTTTTGTCCAAGCTGTAAAACATGACTTGCTAATGAAGAAGTGTTATCAAATGGAACATGTGATAGATGTTGAACCCAAGTGGAGAAGAAAAAGATCAGACAATGGGTACTTTCTATTACAAAATATGCTGATAGACTAGCAGAGGACGTAGAGGATTTAGATTGGCCAGAAGGGATTAAAGATATGCAAAGAAAATGGATTGGAAGAAGTGAGGGAGCTGAATTTGAAATGAAAAAACTATGAGATGACTCAAAATCTATCAGAGTATATACCACCAGAATTGATACGGTATTTGGAATGACCTATGCTGTGATAGCTCCTGACCATAAAGATATTGCTGATTTTATCACTGAAGAACAAAGAAGTGTTTGTGAAAAATATATTCAAGATTCAAAAAATAAATCAGATTTAGATAGAACCGGTACAAAAGAAAAAACATGAGTATTTTCTTGAAGTTATGTGATAAATCCATTTAATAATGAAAAAGTTCCTCTCTATATAGGAGACTATGTTTTAGGAAATTATTGAACGTGAGCTCTAATGGCAGTTCCTGCTCATGACGAAAGAGATTTTGAGTTTGCAAAACAACACCACCTTCCGATTTTGCCAGTCGTATTTTCTTCAGAGTATAAAAAAATATTTTTACAATGAGATAAAGAAGTTCTTTTAGACTATGAAAAAAAGGTATTTGGTAATTTTAAAATATATGCTGAAGACGGGTATATTATAGGAAATGCAGCAAAAAATATTTCTGATGTAGGAGAATATTTTTACCCAAAAAATAATAAAGATATTACAGATGAAAATGTTGTATTTATATCTTCTAGTGAAGCCAGAGAATTATTTATAAAATTTGCTCAAGAAAAAGGTTTTTGAGAAAGAAAGGTAAACTATAAACTCAGAGATTGGCTTTTTTCAAGACAAAGATATTGGGGAGAACCAATTCCACTTATTCATTTAGAAATTGAGGATTATGAAAAATTACCTAAAATTTCAGATATGTCAGATTCTATGGAACCAGATACTGCCTATATTTTAGATAAAAAAGAAACTGGTAAAAGATGTAAAAATTGTACTTGTGGAGATGTTTGATGTGTAAAATTAGTCATTAACGGAAAAACATTTTCAAGAGTATATGACGGACTGTATACAAAAATAGTAGTTGATTATAGACTTCCTTTGGAACTTCCAGAAGTTGATAAATATGAACCAAGTCCGGATGGGCAATCTCCACTTGCAAGAGTTGATAGTTTTGTAAATATAGAATTGGCAAAAAATTTAAAATGAAAAAGAGAAACCAATACTATGCCACAATGGTGAGGAAGTTGTTGGTATTATTTGAGATTTATGGATAATGAAAATTTTGATGAATTAGTAAATCCTGAAGTTGAAAAATATTGGTGATCAGTTGATTCATATGTTGGTTGAGCTGAACATGCAGTTCTACATTTACTTTATGCAAGATTTTGGCATAAATTCTTATATGATATTTGAGTAGTTTCAACAAAAGAACCATTTGCAAGATTAAGAAATCAAGGAATGATTTTAGCATTTGCATATGAAACAAAAAATTGAGGACTTATTGCTAATGATTTAGTAGAAGAAAAAGATGGAAAATTTTTCCATAAAGAAACAGGTGAAGAACTCAATCAAATTGTTGCAAAAATGTCTAAATCTTTAAAAAATGTAGTAAATCCAGATGATATTGTAAAAGAATATGGAGCTGATACTTTGAGACTTTATGAGATGTACATGTGTGATTTTAAAGATAGCGCACCTTGGGATACTAAAAATATTATCTGAGTAAAAAGATTTTTAGATAAAGTTTGGAATATTTTTGAAAATGGAAAAACTTGACTAGATGACAAAGATGCAATGAAAAATCTTCATAAAACAATTAAAAAAGTAGGAGAAGATATTGAAAATTATAAATTTAATACGGCTATTTCTCAAATGATGATTTTAGCTAATTATGGAACTCCTTCAAATGTAGAATTGAAAAAAGATTGGTTGGAGAAATTTGCTTTGATACTTCACCCATTTGTTCCGCATTTTGCTGAAGAATTATGGGAAAAACTTGGAAATAAAGAAAGTATTTTCCATGCAAATTGGCCAGAATATGATGAAAAATTAACGGTAGATAGTGAAGTAATTATTTGAGTACAAGTACTTGGAAAACTTAGAGGAGAACTTTCTATAAATGTAGATGAAGCAAAAGATGAAATTTTAGCAAAAGCAAGAGAATTAGAAAGTGTTGCAAAATGGTTAGAATGAAAAGAAATTGTAAAAGAAATCTATGTTCCATGAAAAATTGTAAATATAGTGGTAAAATAATAAAAAAAGATTATGAATAATTCATAATCTTTTTTTATTAAAACATACCTTTTAGTGCAAATTTTAGTTTATTTAAAAGTCATTTTTCTATGATATCGATTCAAATACCATAATTGCTATCTGCTATCTTTTCATAATCTTTTTTTAATGCTTCTAAGTCTTCACTTAAAACTTCAACATTTGAAATAGGATTGTATTCTATATAAGCACTTCCACCGTTTTGTTTTATACTTTTTTTCAGAGAATAAGTGAAATATTTATTTTTTATATCACACTCTTGTTTTGTATACTTTTCATTTGTATCAATATTTTCATCAGTATAAAGATTGAATTCATATCTTTCTTTTTCAAAATTATGCCAATATAAAAAATCTTTATGATTATAATCTGTAATATTTTTTAGAACACTTCCATTAAAAAACATTAAAAATCTTTTTCCTTGTTTGTCAGTAAAATATATATTTTCTACTTCAGAAGTATATTCTATAGAGAATTCATTTTTTTTCGTATCGTCAGATACAATTTTTATTTGAGCATTTTTAAAAATATTTCTTATATCTTCACTTTCTGAATTATTGTGATAATTCAGAGCATAAAACATATAATTATTCCATCCATCAATGATTTCTCTTTTGTTAGTATTCTTAAAATATTTTCTTGTATCATTGGCTCTATTGAAACGATATGTAGTAGATACTTTTATTTTTCAGAAGTTTTTTTCAACATCAATATCAACTTTTTGATCAACAGAATAATCAGGGAATATAAAAGTTGGACGCATTTCTAATTTTTGGTCTTTTTTAAGAGAAAAATAATATAAAAATCAATCTACATCACGATTTTCTAAATGTCCATATCCATCTCTAATCGTTGGATCAATAAAATAATCTTTATTATCAAAGGTTATTTTTACAATCGCATGATTGAATGATAGAAGCGAAGGAAGATAATGAGTCATATAAATATCGGCTTGAAAATTTACCAATATTATATCACATGGCACTTCAAGATAATCTAAAATTATTTTTAATAATGCTGATTTTGCTTTACAATCACCTTGTTTGTTTTCAAAAGTAATTTTTGGTGATTGCGGAATATGATCATGCATTTCATTTGCATTGTAAATATATTGAATTTGATTTTGAATATATTCTATTGCAAATGCAATTTGATCCTTTTTGTTTTCAAATTTATTGAGTTCTTCAATAAAATCTGGTGCAAAATCGGTAAGTTTATTTTCTTCCATTACATTTTCAATGTACGGAACAATAAAATTTGAAAGTGAATTCCAATCAGCTTGAGTAGAAAAATCAAAATATGGATATTCCTCTCTTTTGGTATCAACATTATTATAATATTGTGTCCATTCAATGTGATAATTTGAATTTGGCATAATTATTCAAATTTCAGAAGGGAGGCGATTTCCATTTTCATCTCTAAAGAAATTTTTTTTGTATGAAATAGGAGTATTTCTATTATTAATAATTTCTATATCATATTTAGCATATGCCCAGTATACGTTTGGTGTAATAAGAATATTTCTATAAAAAGCTTTTCTTAAAATATCTTTTGGGGTAAAAGTTTTTGTTCTTGTGTCTTCAATAATAATAATATCATACAGTCTTAAGTCTTTTATGGTAATATTTATTTTTTTGAAATTATTAATTACTCATCATCCACTTTGGTCTTCATTATCAATAATTTTAAAAGTAGTGTCGGGAATTTTATCTATTAATTCTCCATTTCTAAAAACTGAAATACGATGTAGGAAATACATTTCATTTTCTTCTAAAATTTGTTCTGATACAGAAGCTCATTTGAGAGTATCTGGTTGATTTAAGCTATATGCCATTAGTAAATAATCAGAGTTTGATTGTTCAGAAGTATGGTAAATTTTTTTGAAAAAATAACAAAAATCTTTTCCTTGGTCTATTTGACTCTCTGAAAAAGGAGTGTCTACTAATTTTTCGATTAAATCTTGATTTGATGTTGTATCTACCCAAGATTCAGGAGATTGTATTTTGTATTTTTCTTGCATATTTTTTTGTTATGGAAAGTATTATAATGTGCAAAGTATATATAGATTTTTTTCTTATGCAAGAAAAACACGGGCAAACAATAAATGAAGCTTTTCAAAATGAAAATTTTCAATATACTATCTAAAATTAATAACTATTTATGAAACAAAAAATACTTGTTTGACTCTCTGGTTGAGTTGATAGTGCGGTTACTGCGTATTTATTGAAAAATGCTTGATATGACGTAACAGCAGGATTTATGATAAATTATTTAGCTCCTGAGGGAGAATATTGTCCTACTTTGGAAGATATAGAAGTAGCTCGTGAGGTAGCAGCTTATTTAAACATTCCATTTTTTACTTTTGATTATATTGAAGAATATGAAAAAAAGGTACTGAATTATATGTATGAATGATACAAGAATGGAATTACTCCCAATCCGGATATTATGTGTAATAGCGAAATAAAATTTAAAATATTTCTTGATGAAGCCTTAGCACATGGTTTTGATAAAGTAGCAACATGACATTATGCACAAATAATAGAAGAAAATTGAATTTTTTATTTAAAAAAATGAGTTGATACTATGAAAGATCAATCATATTTTTTAGCATGACTTTCTCAATACCAACTTTCAAAATCTCTTTTCCCAATAGGGCATTTAGAAAAAAGTGAAGTGAGAAAAATAGCTTGAGCAGCTTGACTTCCAAATGCTACTCGTAAAGATAGTCAAGGAATTTGTTTTGTTTGAAAGGTAGATTTATCACAATTTTTAGAAAAAAAGATAGAACATAAAGTGTGAAATATCGTTGATACTTCTGGAAAAATTTTAGGACAACATAAGTGAGTTTTTTATTATACTATAGGGCAGAGAAAAGGGCTTGATATCTGAGGGTTAAAGCAGCCAGTTTTTGTTATAAAAAAAGATTTAGAAAATAATATTTTAGTAGTAGGAACATCTCAAGATATGGATTTATTTCAGGATGAATTAGTGATAAAAAATGTTAATTTCTTATCAGAAAATCTTCATTTTCCTCTTACTTGAAAAGCGAAAATAAGGTATAGGCAAGAAGACCAAAGTTGTGAAGTGATTGATTTAAAAAATGCAAAATATAGAGTAATATTTCATGAAAAACAAAGAGCAGTTGCTGCTGGTCAAATTTGTGCTGTGTACGATGAAAATGATTTCTTAGTTATGAGTTGAATTATAGAATAAAAATAAGCTACTTATAAGTAGCTTATTTTTATTATTTTAAAAATTTTTTTAAATTCCCAATTTCTCTACTGATAGTTTTGAGAGCTAATTTTCTTTTTGCATCTCAAGGTTTTGAATTTTCATATTGATAGAGTCCCACAAGTAATAAATTCATGGTTTTTCTTATATCATCCTCTTTTCAAATATTTTTATCAAGATGAGCTAATTTTTGTGCTAAAGTGTTTAATTTTTTGTTTAATCCTATCATTGAAGATGTTTTAAAATTAAGTGTATTGATAGAAAAATCTTTTTTTATTGAAGTTTCTGTAGTACTTTCTGATACTGGATTTTTCGTTTCGATTACTTCTTGAGAAACAGGAAGAGAAACAGAAGATGTGTCAAGATATGTATTACAATTTGCTTTACTAGATAGCGAGTCAATACATTTATTTTTTTGATTGATAGAGGTTTTTATAGAATTATTTGTGAAATTTTTAAAATTTTTTCAAGAAAAGCTTTCACCAGATAACTTTACTATCATAGTATTTTCTTCGTTGAGTTTTATTGAATAATTTCATTCATTTATAAACGGTGAAATTTTTATTATTTCTGCGGTAATTTCTGTTGCGGATTTTGGGATGAATATGTCTTTAAATATTATCTTTCATTCTTTTGTAGTACTACTTGGACCATACTTTTCTCATCAAATATTTAGCTGAAAAGTCCCTAAATTTTCACTACTATTATAAGGAGTGATATCAAATTCTATATGTTTTATATTCATATCTTCTATAAAGTTGAAAATTCAAAATTTATAAAGAGCAGATTTTGATACATCACTATCATCAGTTATAAAATTTGAACCGGTAGAACTTTTGTATTCAAAGCGAATTTCCTTTTTTTCATTTTCAGGAGAAAGTATGAAATCAATTTTATTTGATCTTTGCCCATCTTTATTTTTTATAGTAAGAGATTTTGTACCATAAGATGTAATTTTTGGCATAATAAAATATGGATTTTGTTGAGGAGAAAAGACTAATTCTGTATTTATTCCATCTATTTCTACCGTATCAAAATAATCAAATCATCTTCATAATACTTCTATTTTTGCCCCAGGTTTTATAACTTCATTTTGATCAAATGCTTGTATCGTTTGAAGAGTTGGAGCTCATTTTATACTTGAGGCATTTCAAATATCATTTCCTATAAATTCTAATGTAGCAGTTTGTCAATATTTTGTAATAGTGATAGTACTTTTTGACTCAGGTTTAAAATCAAGAGGGAAGAGTCAAGAAATAGTACTTGATCCTTGACTAAAATCTAATTTTCCTCATTCAGTAGCAAAAAAATTTGATGCATTTATGCTAGCTCATTCAAAATTTCCTCCAGTAATAGTGATTCTTCCCCCTGATTTTAATCAACCAGAAATCTTTGCTTCACTTATATAGGGAATATTTTCAAAAATTTTATCGAAATATATTTTATTTTGATTTATTATATCTCATCTTCAAACAGTAAAATATCATTTTAAATTTGAAGCTGGAGTGATTATTTTACAATTATTAAGAGTACATTCTTTAGGCGATATTTTACTATTTCATAAATATATACTATCACTAGACGGTATAAAATTATTTAAGAAAAGAGTAAATTCTCTATTTCCATCATTCGTAATTCCTCCTACATTTACAGATCAGATACTTGGTATGGAAATATGAGGAGCTTGATATGAATACGTTTTACTTACTTTATTACTTACTATAAATGTAATGATATTTTCGTTTGGTTTCAGAGTATAATCATTTATGATAAAAAGATTTCATTCCACACTTGAGAGAGAAATATTTTTTCCATTTAGTTCTACTTTATTTTCACTAAAAGTATCAGAATGATTTTTAACTCTTATATAGAGTTGTTTTTTTCCTGAGGAATCTCTTTCTCTTTCTCAAACTTCCAATATTTCGGGTCTTTCTCAGGTAATATTTATATCAATACTATTTGATTTTATTCATTGAGTAACAACATAAATTTTTTTACTTCCTGTTTCATCTGGAAGTACAAAATTTAGACTTCCATCACTATTTTTTGTACCAGAAGTTTCTCCTGTCCCTATAACTATAGAAGTATTTTGGTTATTTACTAAATTTTCTCAAAAAAGGGTAACAGTGTTTCTTTTGGTAAAACCACTTTCTGAAAAAGCAAAATTTATTTTTGGTACTTTTATTCATAAATCAAAAATATTTGATTTTAACCCTTTGTATTCTATTGATATTTTATCATCAGAAAGATTTTCTGGCAGTTCTCAGCTAATAACATCATCACTTCTTACTTTTGCTAAAAAATTTCCTCCATTAACAAGGATTTTTGGTTCATCTCAAAAACCTTTTCATGAAATAGTTATAAATCTTTCAAATCATTTTGATGTTTGAAAAGTAATATTTTTAATGTATGGAAATGAATAGTAAAATACTACAGTTTTTTCTTCACACTCTAAATGAATACTTCCAGAATATTCTTTTGAATCAGAAAAATTATAACTGAGAGATTGAGCACTTTTATTTTTTATTTCAATATTTTTTCCTGCTACTTTTAAAATAGTACAATTTTCAAGATCAGTTCATTTTATTTCGATAACACTTTCATTAGAAATATTTCAAGTATATCAAATAGAACTTACACTTGGTTGTTTTGCTCATAGTGTGATGAGAGGAAACAAAAGAGCTACTCATCCAAGTAAAAACGATTTTTTTCTCATAAAAAATATATTAAAAAATAATAAATTTATTCTATAAAAAAAAGAGTATATTTCAAAAAATAAACTCTTTACTATAAATAAATAATTATTGATACTAATTTTTATAAACTCCAATCGATTTCTTTTTTTCCTAATTTTTTTAATATTTCATTGGTTTTTGAAAAAGGTTTGCTTCCAAAAAATCAGTTATATGCTGAAAATGGAGATGGATGAGCTGATTCAACAATAAAATGTTTATTTGTATCAATAAGATTTTTTTTACTTCTTGCAAAATTTCCCCAAAGTATAAAGACAACTCAAGAAGTATTTTGTGAAATAGATTTTATGATATTATCACTAAAAGTTTCCCAACCTATTTTTGAATGACTGGCAGGAAGTCAGGCTTTTACTGTTAAAATAGCATTGAGAAGCAATACTCATTCACTACACCATTTTTCTAAATTTCCACTTTTGGGAATTTTAAATTTTATATCATCATGAAGTTCTTTATAAATATTTTTTAAACTTGGTGGAGGATTTACTCCATCTTGAACTGAAAAACTCAGTCAGTGAGCTTGACCTGCTCAATGATATGGATCTTGTCATAGAATCACAACCTTCAGTTGTGAAAGTGGAGTTTTTTCAAATGCACTCAGTACTTTATCAAGAGGTGGATAAATCGCTTCTCAAGCGTTTACATCGTCTACAATTATTTTTTTTATATTTTGATAATATTCTTGAGAAAATTCATTTTGTAAAATATCATTCCAACTTGGATGAATATTTGGTAGAATCATAGGAAAAGATTAGAAAATATTTATTTTATTATATAAAAAAAGTAAAAAAATAAAGTTTTATTCTTGTATAATATATTATTTTTTAATTATAAAAAATGGAAAAACATATATGTTTTTCCATTTCATTCTAATCTAAATCTAAGTATTGGTCAATTCTAATTTGCCAAACAAATTCATCAATATGTGAAACCAGAATCATTCCTCATTCAAAAGCATCAAGTGCTTGTGCAATTACAGGAATATGTCTAAAGTTGATATGATTGGTTGGTTCATCAAGAATTAAAATTCCAGGTTTTAAAAATACAAGTCTACAAAATGCAACGAGTCCTTTCATTCATTCTGATAATACTCCAATTTGTGATTTCATAATTTCTCCGTTGATTAAAAATCAAGCAGCAACACTTCTAAGTTCTTGTTCTTCCATATCTGGACCAGCAGCATTTCTTAAACAATCATATACTGTTTGAGAAAAATCAAGGTTTGAAAAATCTTGTCTATAATATCAAATTTTTACTCATGGAGTTACTTGAACTCAATCTTCTTGTCCGTTTACAATTTTTTCAAGTAAAGTAGATTTACCAATTCCGTTAGGACCACTTAAAAGAATATGATCATCTTTTCTTAGATCAACTTCAATATCTTTTACAGTGAGTTCATCATTTTTTATGATATGAACACTTCTAATTTTTAAAAGCACTCAACCAATATCATCTTGAAGAGGAATTTTAAATTCTCTAATGGTTTTGTCTTCTTTTCTTGTATCAACAATATCATCTTCCATTTCATCAGCTGCTTCTCTCATCTTTTTTGCAACAGCTCTTAGTTTTCATCATTTATGAGCAAACACTTCGGCTTGCTGCTTTTTTGCTTCTGCTTCTTTTGCTAGACGAGCATTTGCCTGATTATCTTTTTCAATTTTTCTTTTAATTTGTTCTACTACATCATTGTAATCTCAAACAAATTGCTCAGTTGTTTTTGTGTGAGAATCAAGATAGATAACTCAATCAGTAAAACTATTTAAAAATTCAGCATCATGGGAAATAACAATAACTGTTTTTTTATAATTTTGTAAAAATGTTGTTAAATGCCAAATTCATTCTTTATCAAGATTGTTTGTTGGTTCATCGAGTAAAAGAATATCTGGATTTTGAATTAATGCTCCAGCAAGAAGAAGTCTTGCTTGTTGTCCTCCTGAAAAAGCAGAGATTTTTTTCTCTAAAGGAGCTTTTAAATTTACAACATCAAGGATTTCTTTTATATCTCTATCAATATTGAATTGAGTTTTATCAGGATGATATTTTCTAAAAAATTCTCAAACGGTTAACTCTTTATCTTCTGGAAGCATTACTTGATATCCAGTTGCAATAGTTGCATTTTGAGCAATATTTATAACTCATGAAAGTTTTTGATTACTTCCGTTTATAAGCTTAAAAATAGTTGATTTTCCAGCTCAATTTTGTCACATTAAAGTGATTTTTGAACCAGCTCTCACACTGAAAGTTACATCTTCTAAAATAGGTTTTCTATGATCGTAGTTAAATTCTACTCATTTAAAGCTTATGACTGTTTCATTTGCCATTCTTTTTTATTTAAAAATTAAATCACAACCATTATATGAAAAGTACGAAAAATGCAAATTTTATGATTTTCTTGAGTTTAGATAATTGAGATATAAAAATAATTTTGTCACTTTTTTAAAGTTTTCCAGTTTTTATATTGATTTAGGAAAAATAAAACCTATAATATATACATTATTTTTTAATATTTTTTTATGAATTCAAAAAATAAAATTATGCTTGGGCTTACATCGTTTATTATGCTTTCTTTGACGATACTTCCCAACCTTCAAGCAGATGTAGAACAAGAAAGTATTGACTCTGCAAATACTTTAGCGAAGAACGGAATTATTGTTGATAATTCTAGTGACTCCAAAAAATACAATTTTTGAGATAGAATTACCAGAAGAGAGATGCTCAAAATTATGATGAATCTTTCTTGAGCGCCTATCTGAGAAATATGTGAACAAAAATTCTCAGATCTTCCTGTTTCAGACTGGGGATGTAAATATGCTATGAAAGCCTTAGAACTTGGTTTTATAGCACCAAACACTACTTTCAGACCAAACACAGATGTTTCAAAAATCGAAGCACTGAAAATGATTTTAAGAGCAAAAAATATTGAACCAAATACTACTTCAGACTGGAGAGTTTGATATGTAGAAAAAGCTTCAGAACTCTGATATATTTCAAAATTTAATGATTATAACACTCAAGCAAAAAGAAGTTTTGTCTTTCAAATAGGAGCCAAAACGATTTCATCTTCTCTTATCAAAGAAGAAATGACCTCTTATGAAAAACCAAAACTTTTGATACAATTTGATACTCCTATGAACCAAGCGTCTGTTGCAAAAAATATATCTATTTATCCTCAAGTAGAATTTACATCACATTGGACCGATGATGAAAATTTAGAACTGATTATAGATGATCTTATAGCAAAAGAAACCAATTTTTTAGTGAATGTTTTTGATAGTGCACTCACTTCATCTGGAGAAAAATTAGAAAAACCATATTCAAAAACCTTTAAAGTCGATGGGGAAGCATTGATCGAATTAGTAACTCCTAGCGGAATTTTGACCGACACCTATCAAAATATTACCGTAAGATTTTCTAAGCCAATGGTATCTTTTACCAATCTTGATAATCAGGCAAAATGTCCTATCGAAATTATTCCAAATATTTCAGGAAAATGTGTATGGATCACAACTTCTACTTTTCAATTTAGACCAGAAGCATGATTTCCAACGGGAGGAAAATATGAAGTAAAAATTCCTGCTTGAATTTCTACTCTTTCAGGAGATGTAACAAAAAATGCAAAAACTTTTGAAATCATCACTCCAGAATTTCAACTTTTATCAGTAAATGATACCTCAGTTCAAGATACTTTACAAAAAGATATGCCGCTTCAATTTGTTTTTAATGATGAAGTATCTCTTGAAACTTTTCAAAAATACTTTTCTCTGAGCAATATATCAAATGAGAAACTTCAATTTTCATATTATCAGACAGAAGATGCTTTGAAAAAAAGTACCAATACTATAACTGTATTTCCAAAATCTTGAGATTGGGGGTATTCTAAAACCTATCAGTACACACTTTCAAAAAATCTTACCTCAAGTAGAGGAAATGTTGGAATGAAAACCGATGTAAAGGGTTCGTTTACTACGAGTGATTTTCTTCTATGGTACTATCCTTTTGTTTTTATAAATCAAAAAGCGGAAGAAAAATTTGATCATATGAATATAAGGTATTCTCAAAATAGAGCAATTATTACCAAAGAAAAACCAAGTATTATTTTTTATTTTGATAAAGAAATGACTCTTGATAAAAGTTTATTTTCAAGCGATATTCCTTTTGAACTCAACTATAGAAGTGATCATGATAATGAAAGTGCAACTTTTCAACTCGATAAAAAAGCGATTATTCTTACATTTCTTGAAAATATTTCTTCTGAGGTAAAAGTAAAAATTAATATTTCAAAATTTTCTTCATCAAAAGATACGCTGCTTACCTTTAAGACAAAAGCGAATAATTCTGTAGTTTCTTATAAACAAATCAACTATAAAAAAGCTTGTTTACAAACGAGTTCACCAATATTACCAAATGTAGGAGCTCATTTTTCATTTGATAAATACGGGAAAGTTGATTATTTGTATGACGTAAACGAATGGACGAAAGACCCAGAGTGTAGCTATGAACCTGGGAAAAATAAATATATTCTCAATATGAGATTAAACCCAAATACTAGTTATAAACTCACGATTCAATCAACTCTTCCAGATCAAGATAATTATCCTTTGGAGAAAGATTATTCTCTGGCATTTGTGACTCCAAAAGCTCAAAATGAAGATAAGCAAGTATCGATTATTGATGGCAGAAATAATATACTCGTTCCCAATGATGTTTTCCCACTTTCTGTAGGAATAAAAACGATAAATTTGACTCAAGCACAAGTAAAAGTGTGTCAGGGAGATCTGGATATTCTGACAGAAAATTATATAAAAAATGCTGAATGTAATACTCAAGTTATTCAAGTGAATGACCTTGGTATGAAACCCAATATGACCGTAATTGATATCGCAAAAATCCTTCAAAAACCTTTGAGTAAATGATATATTACGCTCGAAGTGGAAAAACTTAAAGCTGATAAAACTGAATACGAAGCTAAAAATGAATACTATACTTCAAAAGCAAGTTTTATCATCAGTCATATAGCAGCCACCATAAAATCTTCAAAAAATAATATAGTATGGTTGTATAATTATTCATCTGGAGAAAATATTACCGATGAAGTAGAAAAAATAGAAAGTTATACTATACAATACAATTATGGAGTAGTAGGAAAAAGAAGCCAAGAAACAATATTAGAAAAAGAAATTGCATTTACTCCAAAAAAAGATGGAATATATGAACTCAAAGATTCCAATTTTCAAATGCTTCTGATTACCATGACCAATGGGGAAAAAGTATTTTTAGATAATATGTACGCGTCATATTATAAAAATGAAGAAATATATAATTATATTGCCACCAATAAACCTATTTATAAGGCATGAGAAACAGTAGAGGTATCTTGAATATCAAGAATTTTAGAAGCAAAATGATATCAAATAAATACCAAAGAACTTTCTGTATCAGTTCACGATGCTCGTTATAAAGAGATTTTTAAAACAACACTGAAACCAAATTCGCTTGGAGCATTTTCTTTTCAAATTCCGCTTTCAAAAGAAGCAACTCTTGGAAATTATAGTCTTTCAGTTGGGTGAAGCGCTATTTCTTTTGCCGTAGAAGAATATGAAAAACCAGATTTTGAAGTGAAAACTAAAGCACAAAAAGATGTGTATCTTGTGAGCGAAACTCCAAAAATAGATGTTGAGGCAAATTATTATATTGGACTTCCAGTAGCAAGTGGGGAAGGAGAATATACGCTTTCGAGTCAAGATTTTTATTTTGATGGATGAAAAATAGCGTGATATATTTTCTGAGAAGAAAGAAATATTTGGTGAGGATATATGAGAGATTATTCAAGCAAATGATGATATTATGATACTTCATTTCAAACTGAAAAATCAGGAAAATTTATACTATGAAGTCTTGGAAAAACGACTCTTTCGCTTGACCTAGAGAAAGCGCTAAAAGATAAAATATATACCGTTTCTACAACGATTACTGACCCAAATACAAAAAAATCTATTGCTTCCAATACAAGTTTTACATCTATTAGAAATAAAATATTTGCTGGATTGCAATTTGATAAATATTATTACGCATATAAAGATAGAGCCAATATTTCTTTTGTTTCTGTCGATGTAGAAGGAAATAAAGTTGCCAATCAAAAACTGAATTACGCAGTGTATAAAGTTGACTATACTTATGATGAAAATACATTTCAATATAATTCAAAAGATACATTAGTGAGTGAAAAAATGCTTATTACTGGAGCAAATGCAGAAGCAAAAGAAGTATTTGAGTTTACTCAATATGGAGAATATAGATTTGAAATCAAAGCCTGAGAGTATACCACCAGCAAAACGATTTATGTTTCATGAGGAGATATTTTGAGACCAGCTGATGAGCAACACACACTCAAAATCGTCTCTGATAAAGATGAATACAAAGTGGGAGAAATAGCTCGTTTTGTTATTGCTTCTCCAGTAATTTGAGTAAAAGCACTGATCACTCTTGAGAAAAAAGATGAGATTTTAAACTATAAAGTGATTGATATAGAAAATTATTCACAGGAAATAGAATTGGTGATGAAAAAAGAATTTTTACCAAATTTTACGCTTGGAGTTTACTTGATCCAAGATGTGCTAGCAAATAAAGAAAGTTTAGAAGCACTGAGAGCTTTGCGTATAGAAATGTTTCAAATAGAGCAAAAATTACAAAAGGAAGAAAATGAAAATTATATTCCATATAGAGTATATGATCTCAGCATCCTTCCAGGAGTAAAAAATGAAGATTTTGATACAGATCTTTTATCACAACTTACGCTTCTCAGAGTAAAAGAAAGAGATTTACTTAACAAAGTACTTCCAAATTATTATATTGGAAATAAAGATGTTTCTGTGAATAGAGAAAATATTATTCTTTCTTCACAAATAAAACTGGATAAGGGAAGCTATCTTCCATGAGATAAACAAAAAATAGAGCTTACTCTCACTGATAGTGCTGGAAATCCTATTTCTGGAGAAACGACTCTTACTATTATTGATAGTTCACTCTTGGCTTTAAAAGATAATAAAATAGATATAGTAGATTATTTTTACTCACCAAGTTATAATTCTGTTCAAACTTTTGGAAATCTTCCCAATCTTATACAAAGGATAGAATTTCAAGTGAATGATGAAGCATCTGTTCAAGAACAAGATTTTGCAAGATGATCATTACAATTTTCATCAAAATCAACTTTTTGAGTTGCCGCTCCTGAAATGGCTATGGACTCTATGTTACTTTGAGATGTAGCAGTAGAAAGTTCTCAATGAGCTTCTTCATCTTCTTGATGAGGGCAAAATGTTTCAAATGCGACTCGCCTGAGAACTGAATTTAAAGATATCGCATTTTATAAGGCAAAAGTAAAAGTAGAAAATGGAAAGGCACTTTTGGAAGTGCCAAAATTACCAGACAATCTCACGACTTGGACGATTTCTGGATATGCCTATACTGCCGATTCAAAAGTAGGGGATTATACCAATAACTTTATTGTACAAAAAGATATTGCACTTCTTCCTCAAATTCCAAGATTTTTCATTGATGGTGATATTTCACAAATCTCCGCACTCGTCGTAAATAATACCAAAACACCCAAAGAAGTAGAAGTACAATTTTCTATGAATAATGTAGAATATATTTGAGCAACCACAAAAAAAGTTTCAGTCGGAGTAAATAGTTCTGTTTTAGTTACTTTTGATGTAGAAGTCACTTCAGGAGAGCTTGATTCTCTGACGTCTGCGAGTATTTCTCTTTTGTGAGTTTCTGGTGAATGGCAAGATAGCGTAAAAGTATCAAAACCAATCTATCCAAGTAAAACGAGTGAATATGTGTTCACAAATGGAAGCACAAAAGATCTCAGTTATGAAGAAAAGCTTGATTTTAGTACAGTATCAAAACAATGAGGATATTTAGAAATTTCTCTTGGAGCAACTCTTTTAACCAATCTTACAAAAAATTTAGAGAAAGTACTTTATTTTCCAGGAGAAGATTTATCTTCAAGGCTGACTTTTCTTGAGAATGCACTCGCTCTTGAAAAATTGTATAAAAAACTCTCAAAAACTTCTGAATTTGAAGCTTTTGTTATAAAAGATTATTCAGATGTTTCGTATGGAGTAAAAGATTTGATGAATATCATTCAATCTGATATAAAAAATTACCTTCAAACAGATAACGGACTCTCTTATTTTAAAGATTGTGATAGTTGGACATGGAGTGAAAAATGTTCTGATATGTCTTTGACTGCCAAATATTTAAATCTGAATATTTCTGCTCTATGAGTGAATAACGTTTCTGTTTTAGAATATTATAAAAAAGCTCTTCTAAATAAAATAGAAGAAAATAAAAAATATTCTATTGAAACAACTTCTATTACGGATTTCTTTCCAATAGCACTTTATAAAGATACTTCGTTTATAAATACTTATTTTAAACCAAGTGAAAAACTTTCAAATTTAGAAAAACTAGAATATCTAGAAATATATCATCTTTTAGGAAATTCATGAGAAAAATCATCAATATATTTACAAGATTTAAAAAATGCTATTTTAGTAGAAGCAAGAGGTTCTGTGTTACCAAGTAGTAGTGCTTTTAGTTCGAGTGATAATTCTCTTTCTACGGCAAAAATGATTCAAGAACTTATCAGACAAAAAGATTCTGAAAAACTCTTTACTGAAAATCTCGTAAGATTTTTGCTTTCAAATAGAGATGAAGAAGGAAATTATTATAGCTATCATTTTAGTGAGATTATTAAAGCAATGACTGCATATGTAGATTTTACCGGAGAACTTGATAATATTTCATTTGAAGCAAAAACATATCTCAATTCAAAAGATATTATAAGTTCGAGCTTTACAAAAGATAATCTTTTTGATATCGAGAAAAAAACATTTGATTTTAAAGATGTTCTTATCGCCGGAGAAAATTCTCTTTGATTTGAAAAAACAGGAAATGGAAAACTCTATTATGATGTGTGAGTGAGATATTATATTCCAGCATCTGAAATGGCACCAAGAGAGGAGGGGATAACCGTAAATAGAAATTATTATAATTATCTTGAGTATAACGAGGCATTTCAAAAAGATTGTATTAATATTTGGTGGTGGTATGATAGAGGATGATATTGTACACTAAAAAAAGTAAAAAATATTGATGGAGTGAATTTTGCAAAAAAATGAGATTATATCGTTGGGGAAATAGAAATCGTTTTAGATAAAGAAAGAACTCATTTAGTAATCAATGATTTTATTCCAGCATGAGCTGAAATACTCAATACCAATTTTAACACTACTTCGACAGAAATAAAAGATATTTCTGGTCAAAATGCAAGAGGATGGCAGAGAGGATTTGATTTTGTAGAACAAAAAGATGACAGAATATATTTATACGCAAAATACCTCCCAGCGGGAAGTTATAAATATACCTATGTATTAAAAGCAAATCATATAGGAAACTATACTCTTAAACCAGCCGTAGCTGAACTTCTTGAAAAACCAGAAATCTGGGGAAGAAGTAGTGGAGGAACGTTTGAGATCAAATAATATAAAAACCTGAATTCTTTAAAAATTCAGGTTTTTTGTTTTTTGTCAAAAAATATGGTATGATGAGCTTATAGGTACTATTTTAATATTTTTTTATGTGATTAGAAAATAAAGATTATTGACCAGAGATACAAGAAAAATCTCAAACAAAAAATACCTTAGACCAAATGAAACAAGAAATTCATGCTGATCAGAGAACTATACAGGCCATATCTTATCTCACTACTTTAGCAAGACTTCCAGAAAATAGAGATTTAGATGAACTTTTTGATGGAGAAGTACAGCTTTGAGAAGAGGAACTTTTAAGTGTTTATGCATTACTTGAAATGATGAATGGAGCAAATACTATTTCAGCTTTAAAATCACCAAAAACTTTATTGTTGGATATTAATTGGGATCAAGATTATAAATATAAAGTATGATATAACATTCTTTTGAAAGACGGAAGAAAAATTCATCAAATTGCAGAACTTTTTTGAAGTGGAACACTTCCTTTAAATGACACAAAACTTAAAATAAACTATGATAACCAACAGCAGGTAGAAAGTGTAGATTTTGAAAGACCATTTAACTTCAATGAAACATCGTCTTGGTGAGTAGATCAAAAAATAGTACTCAAAAGAGAAAAAGGATTGGTGAAAGAAATGAGTATTTTAAGAGATTTTGAACTTGATAATAAGCTTATTATTTCTTATAATTCTTTATGAAAACCAGAGCTTTTAGAACAAACAAAAGTATGAGTTTTTTCAGATAAAATGGCATTTGAATATGATGAGTGAGGAAGTATAAAATCTATTATTTATATTCCAGCTCTTTCTTTAAAACATCTCAAATGACTTTCTAATTCGATAAAACAATGACAAAAAATATGATGACCTCTTAGGGCTATTAAAATAGGTTGAGAATATATTGCATTTCAGGTATTAAAAAAAATGAAATGAGTAGATGTCGTAGATATTGTTTCAAAAAATGGGGTTATTCAGTCTACTACCTCAAATTTAGATGCCTCGTATTGGGTCTATAAAAAATGATTTACAAAAAGTGATTTTTCATCTACAGGAGAATTAGAAAAGCTCTATCTTGAAAGAGAACTTTTATGACCAGATGATAAAAAAACCTTACAAATTAAATATTAAAAAAGAATGTTTTCCATTCTTTTTTTATTTTTTCTTGTAAATATAAAAAAATAAATATAA
>DKNE01000013.1 GCA_002470645.1 Patescibacteria group bacterium UBA7396 | reverse complement strand
AAGTATATGGAGGCCGGTCAAAATTTAATATAAATCATGGTTAATTATGCAAGCTATATAATTGATTATTACGTTGTTCCATTCACTTTATAAATAAATATGGAAAAAGTGATAATAGTAATAACAATATTATAATCAATATTAATAATCTTTTATTTTTCATAGATTCTATGGTTAATGTTTATTTCTACTTTCATTGGGGTTAATATTCAATAGTTATTAGCATCATGCATTACATTTAAATAATTATTCATAAATGAATTATATGGTTCTTTATTAAAATCATATGTATCTGTGATTTTAATATTTATGTCGTAATAATTATCAGTTTTTTGTGCTGAAAAATTATAATCATAATGTCAAAGTGTTAATATTGCTAAGTCATCTGTTGAACTTGTAGAGAACGATTTTTCTAGGTTTCATTTATCTAATTCTGAAGAAATATTTTTCAAAATTTCTTGATAATCACTTGTATCTTTTAATGCTATTACATAGTCACTTTTATCATAATATTTTATCTCTTTAACTCATCTAAAAGAATTTCATAAAAATTCGTTTCAAAATTTGATATCATCATTAAAAACTCATGCAATTCAAAATCACCCCATAGTCTCTAAAACTGTTAATGTTGTTAATCATCTAACAATTATATTCTTCTTATCCGTTCCCATCGGATCCCTAAACATCACTGGATTATTCGCAACGTAACTATAAATATTCACATCATCAACTTGTCCAATCGGGTCACGAGAGATAAATCTTCACAAATCACTAGAATAATATCTCACTCTATTGTAATACAATCAAATCTCAAAGTCAAACTCTCTTCCAGTAAAGAGCCTTGCATTTCAAATATCACTTCAACTGAAAGTAAAATTTCAAAAACTATCATACTCATACTCACTCACAACATTTCAAAAAATATCAGTAATTCCTGTAATACTTCACAAATGATTTTTATGAAAGTAATAGGTATTTGTTACCAGTGAATTTCCACTTCCAGCAAGGCTTTCACATCTTGAAACTATTTCATTCCAACCGTATTGAAGAAAACTTCCAGAATAACTCAACACTCTTTCATTACAAAAATTGAGTTCTCAAATTTCTTCAAAGCTTAAGTTTGAGCTTTGTTGTTCTACAGCCATCACATCATCAGTTCACAAACCATTTATGAAATTTTTTGTGAAAGTATTTTCTCAAACAGTCGTTGTTTCGCTGAGAATATTTTTATCACTATAAATATACGTTGTCGTTTCTGTGCTTGTTTTTTTCTCATATCTTCTACCAAGTACATCGTACTGAAATTCTACCATTATTCAAGAAGAATTTTCTACTTTTATGAGTCTGTTTTTATAATCGTATGAAAAAGTTTTTTCTCCGTCATTGATTAAATTTCCATTATCATCATAGATGAAAGATGTATTGATTTAAGTCACTGCTTGTGTAACCATTTGTGAAAGTCAAAACTCCCAATACCACAAAAATACTGGGAGTTTTGTTCAAAAAGAAGGATATATTTTCTACCTTATTATTTAAACATTATTTTTATATTTTTTATAGTTTAATTTTATAAGTAGAATCAAAATAAAAAGCATAAATGGATAAAGTGATAGGTTTACCAATGCACCTAAAGGGGTTTCTGAAAGAAAATATTTAATATTATTACATTGCACAATAGAGTTTTGTCTTACATCTTCACACATAAAGTTTGTTTTACTAAAATCAATCGTAATTAAATAAAAAATTAATGATATGCATAAATATATTAAACAATAAAGTAAAATCTTCTTCATAAGTAAATTTTTATAAATTAAAAATAAACTATATTATTTTTTTAAAATTTTTGAATAACCATTTTCAAAAAAATAAAGTTATTATAAATGCTGATAAATTTCATAATAATATATTGATAATATTAAAACAATCAAAATCAGTTGGATTTACTATTTTACAAGGAAATAAGTAATAATTTAGAATCCAATAAAATATTTCGCTGAGTAAATAAAATACTATTATGTTTATGATTAGAAATAAAATATAAATCATAATTTGCTTTAAATTTTTCATATTTTTATAATTAATAATTAAGTCCCCATTTACCTCTAATTTCTTTTGAGGCATCTGAATATCATCTATTATATAATGGTCTATCAATTAATTCATCTTGAAGAGCATTTCGTACATTTTCATTATACGTATTATTTTTATTATAATGGTTAGAAAATTCTACACGCATTCATGCCTCATAAATATCTGTTGTTATTATTGATAAATGTTGTAGTTCTCATGGTTTTCAAATATATGGCACAGATAACTTATTACTTTCAATATCATTCCCCATTTGTTTTGAATTTAGTGAAAATCAAGCATAGGCTCAATTATATCAAATAAGATAATTTCAGATCTCAGATAATTCCATTAACTCTCAATCAACATATGTTAAACAATGTCATGCTCCTTTATTTCAATATCATGCACAAGATTGATTATTATTATTTGGGTCAAAAGATAGTGCTTGAAAATCAGGATTATATTTAATATTCCAAGAATTTGTTCATGTTGACTTTATAGGGTACGCTAAAGTTGAGTATCAGAATTTAGGTAAATATCATCAATAACTTAATTCCTCAACAGCATCTGACTTATATGTATTCAATAAATCGGTTGAATTATAAATCTTCTTATCCGTACCCATCGGATCCCTAAACATCACCGGATTATTCGCAACATAACTATAAATATTTACATCATCAACTTGTCCTATTGGATCTCGAGAGATAAATCTTCATAAATCACTTGAGTAATAACGTGCTCTATAGTAATAAAGATTTATTTCTTTATCATACTCTCTTCCTGTATAGAGAATAGTGTTTTCTAAACTTTCATCTCAATAAATATTTTCTACATTTCAAAAAGAATCATATTTATATTCTGAAACTATAGTACCAGAATTATTTGTAATTGCAACAATACTTCCTAAATGATCTTTATGAAAGTAATATCTGTTTGTTGTTAGAGTTCATCAACTTTGACTTAATTCATTACATCTTTGAGTTATTCAAGTCCAAAAGTAGGTATTAAATTCGTTTTCATATGGCAAAACTCTTGTATTACAAAAATGTAATTCATTTCTTTCTGCCAGAGTCAAATCACCTTCTTCTTTTTCAACAGCCAAAATGTTGTCAATTCAAAGTCAATTTATGTATTCTTTTTTTGTAGATATTTCTCAAATAGTTGTTGTTTCGCTGAGAATATTTTTATCACTATAAATATACGTTGTCGTTTCTGTGCTTGTTTTTTTCTCATATTTTCTTCCAAGGACATCGTACTGAAATTCTACCATTATTCAAGAAGAATTTTCTACTTTTATGAGTCTATTTTTATAATCGTATGAAAAAGTTTTTTCTCCGTCATTGATTAAATTTCCATTATCATCATAGATGAAAGATGTATTGGTGCTTCCAGAAAGTGAAGTGTATTGATTGAGAATATTGGTATCATACGTATTTTCAAAAATATCAGTTACTCTATTTCCAGCTTTATCAAAAGCAAAATTTTCAAGTAAAGCTCAAGACAAACTTTCATGTACTTGTGTGAGTCTATAGATATCATCATACGTGAAGTTTTTCATACTATCACTCGTAATATTTCCAGCATCATCATACGTATAAGAATAATTTTTTACTCCATTATTCAGACTTTGAAGTCTATTGAGACTGTCAAAAGCTTGTGTTATTTCTTTGCTGTTTCCATACGTTATCTTGTCATTGAGCGCTCATGTGTAGCTATAAGTTGCTATTGTCGTTCCACTATTTGAGATACTTGTTACTCTATTCAAATCATCATACATGTAATGTGTAGTTTTTCCGTTTGGATTAGTTATACTTAGTAAATTGTTATTATCATCATACGTATAGTTTACCACACTTCCAGATTGGTTTTCTGTGATGAGTCTTCCAAGATCATCATAGCTAAATTCCAGTTTATGATGGTTGCTATCATTGGCTTCTGTGAGTCTTCCAAGAGCATCATAGCTATAGGTTTCAGTCGTGATTCCTCACACTCCACTTCCGAGAGTGATACTTCTTGAAGTAAGTCTGTTGAGTACATCATATGTGTTTGTAATCACGCTTCCATTTGGATCAGTTTGAGAAGTCAGATTTCCATTTTTATCGTAAGAGTAGATTATTTCTTTATTGTCAGAATATTTTGTTTTTGTGAGCTGATTGAGATTGTTATAAACATGCGTTGTAATATTTCCTTCTCCATCCGTCACGCTGGTCATATTTCCTCTCTCATCATACGTGTGAGAAGTGAGAATATTTCCACTTCCTGAGAGTTGTGTTTTGGTTTTGAGATTTCCTGTGAAATCATATGTAAAATTTGTTGTATTTCCTTGTTCATCTGTGATTTGTGTCACATTTCAGAGCATATTATACACGTAAGTTTTGGTTTTGTTTTGGTGATTTATTTCACTCACAAGTCTATTATCTGCATCATACACGTAGGTTGTTGTGGTAATTTTTCCATTGTTTTGATGAATACTTTTAGAAATGGTATTATTATTTTTATCATAGCTTTGAAGTACTTCATTTCCAAGCTCATCAGTTGTTTTTACAAGACGATTAAAAGTATCGTATTCAAAAGTTGTTGTGTTTCCTTTTGCGTCAGTTACAGAAACGACATTTCCATTTTTATCATAGACTTTTGTTGTTGAGAGAAAAATATTTCCGAGAATATCTTTTGCTGCTTCTTCTTTGACTGGTTGTCAGAGATGGTTATATGTGGTTTTTACTTTGGCAAGAAGTGTGTTTCAAGAACTATATTTTTTCACTTCTGCAATGGTATTATCTGTGTTATACGTAAGCGTATAATAATTCCCCAGAGTGTCTGTTTCTTTTGTGAGTCTGTCAAAAAGATCATACGTAAAAGTGGTAATATTTCCTTTTGGGTCTGTTTTTTGTATCAAATTTCCGTTTAAATCATACACAAAAAGAGTCACGATATTTTTTGAAGCATCGTTTGGATCTCCTATAATCGTTTGTTTTGTGACTTTTTCAAATGCATCGTATGTAAATTCCACTTTTGCTCCACTTCCTGATTTTTGAGATACGAGACGTGAATTATCGTCATATGTTGCGAGATCATCTCTGGTTTTTGAGGTATCGTATTTGGTAGTTGTTGTGGTGAGTTTATCCAGAAGATCATAAAAATATTCTTTTTCTAAAGTGCTACTTCCACTTTGGGTAATAAATTCTTTGGTTTTATTATTGTTTGGATCGTATTCAAAGTTCCTTGAAATCCCTTCTGGAGAAGTAATTTTTTTAAGATTTCAAAAATCTGTATTTTCAAAAGTAGTGACATTTCCATTTCCATCTGTTGAAGATATAAGTCTTCCAAGCGTATCATAAGTAAAAGTTTTTGTAATAGCCTCAGTTCCACTTCCTGATGTTTGAGAAACAAGAAGTCCTCCACTATAGGTAAAAGTTGTTCCATTTCCTTCTCCATCAGTTTTGTAGGTAAGATTTCAAATACTATCATATGAAAAAATTTGAGAAATACTATACGTGCTTCCATCTGCTTTTTTGACTCCTGAAGTCGTTGTTGAGAGCAGATTTCCAAGAGTACTGTACGTATTGGTGATCACGATTCCATTTGGAAGAGTATGAGTCAAGATTTGGTTTCTTGCGTTATACGTAAACGTTTCTACTATATCGCTTGAACTATTGTTTGCTTCCACATCGGTTTTTTGTCTTTTTTCTGTAAGATTTCATTTTGTATCATAACTATATTTTATTCCATTTCATTTTGGAAGATTCATAGTTTCCATATATCCTAAACTATTATAAGTATAGTTGTATGTGACATTACTTGGAGTTGCATGATAGATAGTTTGAATATTATTTCCATTTGGATCATAAAAATAATCTGTAATATTTCAAACTTTATCAGTTACAGTATTTTTTGTTACTTGTGAGCCTGAAAGAGTATAATTATAGCTAATTGTTCATGTTCAATAGATTTGTGTTGCTACTCTATCATTTAAGTAAGTGTTTGTTACATATATTTGTCATTTTGAGTCTATGAGTTTTGTTATGTTATGATTTGTTGTATCATCTCCGTTACTTGTGTATTCAAAGTTTATCATTTTAGTTGCTCATGTTCCATTATTTATCTTTATTTCTTTTAAATCATAGATACTTCAAGAATTACTAGCTCAAGTAAAATATGTTAATTCTACTTTTTTACCATTAAAGTCTGTAATATTTGCTAGTCTGTTATCTTCGTAATAGTTGTAGTTAACATTTCTTCAAAGTGTGTCAGTAACTTGAGAAAGAAGTCATCAAGAGTATGAAAATTGTAAATTATTTCAATATTGGTCTTCTAGTTTTGAAACTTTGTTTAAAGGGTTAAAATATTCTTTATCTCAAGAGTCATAGTTTATTTGGTATAGTCACCCTGATAATACTAAATTTGCTTTTAGTCATGGGTTGTATTCAAATCAAGTTCCAGATGTTATAAATCTAAACACTCAAAGTTTTCAGTTATAATACAATTGGTTTCCGTTTGTTTCTCCTATCAAATATTTGTTATAATTATGATCCCAATTTATTCATGTCGGTCAGTTATAGTATGTTTGATTTTTATAACTAAGTTTGAATTCAAAAGGTAATTTTTTTCATGGTATACTCATCAAAGTATTTTCATAATCAAATTCTCATGTTGCTAGATTTACTGGGTCTCCAACATTGTTAGTATCTGCTTTTGATACTGCCGAAGTTGATTTTTGTGATTTATTTGATAAATAATTTAGTGCATTATTGTCAGTAGAATTATATACTAAGCTCGAATTTAAAAACATTGGACTATTAGTGTAGTTTGGTATGTTTGTCGAAGTGTTGTTGTTTATTCAAAATCAATCTTGATAAAGTTGTTGGATTTCTGAGGCTGAAAGTACACGGTTATAGATTTTTATAAAATTTATATATCAAGGTACATAATATGTAGAACTAGCTATAAGTTTTCATATTGTTCAATTTAATAATTGTGTATTTACTGCTCAAAAAGATTTTTGTCATTTAAGTTCTCAATTTATGTAAACATATCAGGTATTTCAATTATATGTGAAAATAATATTATACCATATATTAGCCTTAAAAGGATATTTTACATCTATATCATTCGCCCAAAAAAATAATCTTATTAACATTTCAGGAGAATTTCTAATAGAACATCAGAATCCTTTATTAGAAGATGGATATCAATAATTTAAAAAATTAACTTCATTATTTGGAAAATTTAATGAAGTTAATTTAAAATTTAAAATTAATGATCTAGCAGATGAAGTTGATGGTAAATTTATAGTATTAAATATTATATAACTATTAACTCCATTAAAACTAGCAACTTTAGTTCCATCTCATTTTCCACTATCAACCCAAGTAACATTATATGGAGTTCCATGATTTCCATTTCCAGAAGTATCGAGAGCATTTCCATTTAAAAGCCACTCTCAAACTAATCCATCTCTAAGAGTATTTGGAGCTGACATGGTAGTCATCATTTGAGAACTTTCAAAATTACTTTTTAAACTGAATGATTCAGATATATTTTTCTGATTTATGAAACTATTTTCAAAATCTTCTTTTTCTATTATTTCAATATTATTTTCTTGTAAAATATTTTCAGGAAATTCAAAACCTTCATCATAATAAGCATTTCCATAGGTATTTCATTCATATTGAAAGAATCAAGAATAGTATTTTATATTTTCTTCAAGTAAAATACCACTTAAAATATTTCCTGACGCTGTAAATTCACTTAAAACTTCTCAACTAGAAATAAGTGTTCCGCTTTGTACCACCAAATCTTGAATGTTTCAAGTTTCAGTTCAAATAAATTTTTCTCTTATATTTTCTCAATAGGTATGAGAAATAAATAATCATATTCAAAAAAGAAAAAATATAAATAAGAGAGAAAAATAATTTTTTCATTTTCTATCCATAGGCAAAAAATTAAAAAATAAAATATCATGCAATAAAAAATATTACATGATATCATTATAAAAAAGGTGTATTAACTAAATATTAATTTTTTGAGACAATTTTTCATTTTTTTGCTTTTTGTGTTAAAAACTCATTTTTAATCATTTTATAGAGCAAAACTGATTTTCAAGAAAAAATACGTATTTTCAAAAATAATTTAATATTCTAAAAATTTATATACTAATAAGTATATTTTTACTTCTTCAAACTTTCTACAAAACTAAACAGTCATTTTTCGATATTATAAATATCTTTTGGTCTCACTATAAAACGGATTTTTATCATCAAATGATCTTTTTCATCGTATTGAAACTTGATTTTATATTTATATCCGATGTAAGTTTTATAATTTCAAACGCTATTTACATTTCTTTTTGGAAGTTTTTCATCAAGATATTCTGTGAGTTGTTCCATATACTCGTCAAAACTTATCTCATAATCAGCTTTTGTATATAAAAGAATCACTTCCTCTTTTTTATATTTATGAAGACTGATATCTTCTCTTTTTATACTTTCAGTAAAAAATTTATAGTTTGGAATACGATAAAATTGCCCATTATTTTCACCATTTTCATCTCTTCCTATGAGTCATACATTGAGCATATTCAGATAAATCACTTCTCATTTTATATCATTTTTTCAGTCACTTACTACGATTTCATCTCCGATTTTATATTGAGTAGAAATATAAAAAAAACCAATAAAACAAAGAATAATTTCTTTAAATGTGATAATAATAGCTCAGAGGGCAATCGCAAAAAAACTAAAAAAATTCGGAAGTTTATGAAGAATATAAAAAGCAATCACAAAAAATAATATTCAAAAACGTAAAAAAGAAATCACGTTTTTATTTTTATAATAAGTGAGTTGATCTTCTTCATCAATGTTTTCTATATCAGCAATATTTTTTCACTCTTCATCAATAATATTGTATTTTTCATAAAGACTTTTTTTGAGTTTGGTATTTTTTCTTCTCAAAATAAAATCAATAATTAAATATATGATGATACTTCCAGTGATAATAGCAAACTCTTTATATTCTATAATAATTTCTAAGATAAAGTTCATATTTTTTTCAGTTTAGCAATAAAAAATCATTCTGTATCAGTGCTTGGCAGAATTCTGAAGGCTTTTTGCACTTCTTTATTAAAAATATAATTTTCGTATGATTTGAGTCATTTTTTGCTTATAGTTTGAATACTCTTTTCAGAAAAATACTCATCTATTTCTTGGATTTCTAAACTTTTAAAATTTGATATGAGAAAATGGAGTATTCATTCATTTTCTAAAGGATCAAGAGTACAAGTTGAATACAAGAGTATTCCTCCAGTTTTGAGAAGCTCAACATTTGATTTGAGTATCTCTTTTTGAAGAGCATAGTTTCTTTTATTGATCCCTAGGGTTTCTAAAAATTTATATGACTTTTCGTGATGAAAATTAATTCTTCCTTCTGCACTACATGGGAGGTCAGCAATTATAATATCAAAATATTCTTTTTCAAATTTATTTTTGAGTTCTTT
This sequence comes from Patescibacteria group bacterium UBA7396, assembly GCA_002470645.1. GTDB lineage: Bacteria > Patescibacteriota > Gracilibacteria > BD1-5 > UBA6164 > UBA7396. The sequence continues at coordinate 1,391 of DKNE01000013.1, read as the reverse complement.
TGCGTCTCCAGCTATGATTTGTACATTGGTACATCATTGTCTTTCGATGGTAAATTTAAGTTTTTCTCTTCTTACCATTTGGAGTTCATTGGCAAATATTTCTCCATTATTTCATAAAATAGCTGAAATATGACTGGTTTTTCCTCCAGGCGCCGCAGTAAGATCAAGGACTTTTATATCTTTATTTGTGATATCTTTTGCAATGATTTCTCAAGTAAGTTGGCTTGTGATTCATTGTAAATAAATTTTTCCAGACGTAAAAATATCTAAATCCCATAAATCTTTTTCTTTTGCTTCTGAGAGTTTATACCCGTTTGAGAGATATGGAATTTTTTCAAAGTGAATATTTTTTTCTTGTAATATACTTTCTATTTCTTCATTCGAAGATTTGAGCGTATTTACTCTAAAAGTAGTTGGTCTTTTTTCCTGAGAAAAACCCTGAATAACTATTTCTCATTCTTCAGGAGAATATAATTTTTTTAATTTTTCTTGTGTAGTTTTTGGGAGATTTTTTAGCATTTTTTAAAATTATGAGTTATTTTTTCTTACTGAGTTCTTCCATTTCGGCATTTTTTTCTTGCCAATATTTAAGGAATTCTTTTTTCTTAAAAGTATAAATATATCATCATACTAAAGCTAAAATAATAAGAGAAATAGTTCCAGAATATTCAACAAATATTTTATAATATTCAACAAAGATAACTCCAAAAATTACCATAGTAAGTGCCCGTATAAAAGATCAAAGAGCATTATAAAGCATAAATTTTCCTGACTTCATTCACATACTTCCTGCTATAAAAGGTAAAAATGCTCTGGTCATTGGATGAAATTTTCCAAGAGTAATTCAGAGAGCTCACCATTTATCAATACCTTTTTTGAGATATTTTACCTCTGTTTTTCCTATTCAAAACCAAATTCAGTACTTATCAAAAAAACTATCTCAATATATTTTTCAAAGAATATATCAAATATAATTTCAAACAATAGCTCCAATACTCGCAATTATGATAACATAAATAAGATTTTCATTGCTTATATGTCAAAAAAAACCTCATACAATCAGTAAAATATTTTGTCATGGTAGTACAATTCATATAACTGGAAATGCTTCTATAAGAGCACTAAAAAATACGATAAAATAATTCCAATATCACAGTCACTCTATAACTACTTTCATCCATTCTATAAAAAGTTCAAACCACTCTTTTTTAAAAATAGCAATGAATAAAAGAGCAAAACTTAGCGCTATAAGTAAAAAATTTAATATTTGGAGAATAATTTTTATTATTTTTTTTATCACAAATCAAAAAGTTATTATTAAAATTGACTTTATTGTATTTAACTTATAATAAATGCAACTTTAAATTTGGTGATTTTTAATAACCATATTT
>DKNE01000034.1 GCA_002470645.1 Patescibacteria group bacterium UBA7396 | reverse complement strand
CTCACTTTTTATTTTTTCTTCCTTTTTTATAATTTAGTAAATACATTAAAGTATTATTTTACCATCAAATCAACAGTTTTTACGATTTCATATACATCTCCAAGCATTAAACTGTATGTATTAATATTTTCATCTTTTATAAATGGCATATCAAGTACATTTGAGTATGAAACTACATATCCTCAAAGAGTCATGATTTTTGTAAGATTTAAAAGTCCATTTGCTTCTTCTTTTTTCCAATCAGCATCAGTATGAATGTTGATGTTGAATAACATATTTTCTCATTCTCCATTTGATTTAAAATTAAATTGAAGAACTCCAGCATTTACAAATTTATAAGAATATTTCCCTTCCCAAGAAGTAGGAACTTTTAATTTTACTACCATATCTTTGTTATCAAATTTTGTTCATACTTCTAGTCTCTTTTCTAGGTCAGTCACTTCCAATTTTCCAGCTTTTAGAGAAATATGTATTTTCATACTTTCTACTATATGCCCATCTTCATATTCTACTGTTGCTGTATGAGTATCAAGCCAAGTAATTTTTGTTACATACCATTTTCCTCATAAAACAGGTTTTACAGGAGAAAGAGTAGAAATATTCTTTTCGATGTATGTATCATAAATATTTTCATGCAACATCGTTCTTGCAAGATATAAAATGTAATTTAAAATCGCTCATTTTTGAGATTCAAAATTTTCTTTTGAAACTAATCTTTCAGCATTTCTAATAATTCTTTCTAAGGTTTGAGTAATAATCCCTTCAGAAGCTTTTGAAAAATGTTTTACTGTTGCTTGTTGCCAAGCTTTATATACTGCTTTTTGGTATTTTTCAGAAACACAAACTCCGTCATATTGTACTCAAACTTTTCCTGCTGAACAGGCATTTCCATAGGTTTGTCCATCTTTTCCACAAACTGGCATATATATCATAGGACACATAATCATATCTTCCTCTTCTTCTAGCGAAGTATCTTCAGGAGCATCACAAGATCATGCATGTAAAAAGGTAGCAAGAGAATTGTTTTCCATTTCACATTTATTTGAAAAAGTTTCTTTCATTGGAGGACAAGGAGCTTGTATACATTGTACTTTTACTTCAGCACAAACTGGCATATATTCTCTGGTACAAGCTTTTTTTGTATTTTCAGTTTTTGTTTCACCAGGACAAACAAATTCACAATTTGGACCAGTTCTTCCTACAAAAGTTCCATCACTACATTGTTTAGCATCCATGGTACACATAACCATATCTTCAGATGCATATGTTTGCATTATTCCAAAGCATACAAACAAGAAAATAATTAATTTTTTCATATATATAAAATTATAAAATAAGATATTTTGCATATATTAAAACAGCTATCATTATAAAAAGTGACAAAAATATTTCAAATTTTTCTCTATTTCACTATAATCAAATTGTTTTATAATATATCTTTGCCATGAAATACAATTTTGATACACTCAAAAACTACGCTCTTTGGTACTATTTTCGCTATTTTCCATCTAGGAAAAAACTACTTGAAAAACTCAAAGAAAAATCACAAGATAGAGAGATTTCAGAGAAAGTTTTTGAAAATATTTCTCATTTATTCCAAGAAGAACAAGTGATTTGAGATAAAATCAGACTCTATCTTCTTCGTAATAAAAATTTGAAATATATTACAGGAAAACTACTCGAAAAATGATTTGAGAAAGATATGATACAAGAGATTTTAGAAAATAATTTTTTGCGTGAAGGAGAAAGTCTCTTGAATGAAAAATCACTGTTTATAAAAATAGAAAATTATAAAAATGCGGGAAAATCTATTCAATATGTCAAACAAAAACTGATAGAAAGGCAAGAAGATAGGGAAATGATAGAAAAAATTATTGATGATATTTTTTATGATGGAGAAGATGAAAATCTAAAAAAAGAACTTGAAAAATTACAACATAAAGGTTTAGAAAAACAAAAAATCATTCAAAAATTATTACAAAAAGGATTTCAATATAATGAAATAAAAAAATATCTATAAAAAAGAATGAAATATATTTCATTCTTTTTTATGAGGTAAAAATTTTATTATGGTTGTTTTGTCCGATTATTTCAAGATAAATTCCAAGTTCATAAAATATTATTTTGAGTACCTGATTGAAGTCAATTAGTTCATCAAAATGGACTAGCTCAAAATACTATATTATTTCCTTGAAAAATCACTTTTATTAGACTTGTTCTATAACCTCATACAAAAGCATAACTTGAAATATTTTCTACACTACTTGGAATAATTATTTGAGTAAATACATTACTCGCAAATGTATTTACTCAAATATTTTTTATTCCATTTTCAAGAATGATACTTTGAAGATCATTATACCAAAAAGCTCAGTTTCAAATATTTATCACACTATGAGGAATAGTAATAGTTACTAGTTTATTATTAGCAAAAGCATCAAATCAAATATTTGTTACACTACTTGGAATAATTACTTCAACAATACGATTATAATAAAAAGCTCAGTTTCAAATGTTTATAAGAGTATTTGGTATTATAACATGAGTTAACCATTCAGCTCAATCTTCACCAAGAGCATAATTTCATATTGAAATCACTTTTTCCCCATCTATTTCACAAGGGATTGATATTTGCTTAATATTTGCATCACGAAGTAAATTAAGAGATCATTGAGTAATTTCAATTCATCATTCTATATTCTCATATGTAAAATAATTTTTATTAGTAGGAGATGCTACATTACAAGGAATGCTCCATTTTGCATACAAAGTAATATTAGTGTTTACTATATCAGTATCAAAATTCCATACAGTTGTGAATTGTGAATCTTTGTACCATCAATCAAATGTATAATCTGTTTTAGTTGGATCTGTTGGTTTTGCTACTTTTTCGTTGGGATTTAAAGTTTGAGTTGCTATAGCACTTCCTCCATTTGTTTCAAATGTTACTGTATAAGTGTCTGACACTGCTGGAGTTTGTGGTCAGCTTGGATTTGAATTATTATTTCAAGAGGTTCCATTACTTCATCATTGTGGAATTTTTCCATTTACTATGCTTTCAAATATTTCTTTATTATCAGTTCAAAAACTATCAAGAAGATCCTCATCTCCTCAAAGTAATTCTTCTATTTTTTGTTTCTTCTCTGCATCAGAAGTTGCATTGACTACTTCACTAATATCAATATTTTCAAACTTAGCATTTTCTTTTCATGTTTTTCTTTTTACTACATCATCAGCAGTTTCACTATTTACTTTATTTCATATTGTGTATGGAAGATTTTCTCATTTCTTAATTATAAAATGAACATTATTTTTTTCTAAAAAAATATCTTCTACATTAGTAACACTTCCACTATATGTATAAATTAAACTTGGTACATTTGTAAGATAATGATAACTTCCTGTTGAATATTTTATGTATCATTTATAATTTCCTGTTACTTGTCAGAAATAATTATCTGCATATGTTGTTGGAATTATTTTTTGAGAGAGAATGTCTGATTCTATGATTCCTCAAAGATTGTATTCTTGTTTATTAGCAGTAATTCAGTATTTATAATTTTTTCCCAAAGTAGGATCAAGAGCCAGTTTATTTAACTTAATAGCACTTGAAATATTTTCTCAAATCTCTCCAGAATACATAATATGAGTTCAGCTCATAGATCAAGTAAGGATGTTTCCTTCAGGAGTTGGAAATTCTCAAGTTTTTACAAAATAGAGTTCAAGTCCCTTTTCAATACTTTTGAGGGTAGAAAGTCTATTTCCATCTCTGGCATTTCAAGAATAGTTTTTGAATGAAACAAAAGCTATTGTTGCAAGTATTGCCAAAATAGTAATAACAATGATAAGTTCAACGAGAGTAAAACCACTGGTTTTACTGAAAAAATATTTCGAAATTTTTTTTTGATTTTTTATATTTTTTGTGTTCATCAATAAAAAATTATGAAATAAATGTATGAGGATTTTAACATATATAAAATTTTTTGCAAATTTTTTCATAGAGGAATAGTAATAAAATAAAAACATACAAAAAAAAGAGAATTATTGTAAAAATTCTCTTTTTTTTGTATCGAAAAACTCAATTCTTTTTGCAATTTCTTCTTTTGATTTTCTTTTATAATTCAAAATATAATTTGCAATATTACTTACTATTTCATCAAGTTTATTTATATTTTCAAAATTGAGTTCTTTTTTTGAATCAAGATCATAGAGCTCTTCACTAAAAGCAATTCCTTCCAAAATATTGTATTTAGAGAAGTGATTTTTTATATTTTCTAAATCTTCTTCATCTAAATATTTATTTGGTATAATGGCAATTTCTTTTTTTTCAAAATTGATAATAGAAAGATTTTCTAAAATTTGGTTACTTACTTTTATATTTTTAAAATTGGCATCAGTGACTACAAAAATAATATCAAAACTCATAATAGTTCCACGAGAAATCATCTCAATTCCAGCTGCTAAATCAGCAACTAAAATTTCATTTTTATTCAAATTCATATGATTTAAAAATACTTTCGACATTTCATAATAATCACACATACTTTCCATTCATCTTTTTTCATCGTCAATAAATCCTAAATTCATGGCTTTAATATTTCAAATTTTGAGAGAATGTTTTTCAACAAAATCATGATTATAATGATAAAAACCATCATTTTCTTTTGGAGAATAAATTCTCTCTTCCCAATCAGTCATAGAAGTTGATTTTGTATAATTCATAACTTCGTGTTTTTTACTTCAGAAACTTATAAGTTTATCTAAATCTTTTTCCATTCATAAAGCCGTAGCAAGGTTTACATTTGAATCCAAATCAAGAGCAAGTATATCTTTATGTTGTGCTAATTTTTGGATTACAAGTGAACTGAGAGTTGTTTTTCCAGCTCATCATTTTCAGGCAAATCAAATTTTCATATGTTTTTTTATCAAATAATTAATGGCATTTTTTATCTCATTTTAAAATATCAAGTTCTTTCACTCTTTCAAGAGCTTTTTTTCTATCTGAAGATAAAAGAAGAATTTTATCTTTTATATCAAGATAATTTTTTTGTATTTCATCTGAAAAATTATCTATATTGAGATTTCCAGAAATATCGGCCTTCATAACTTCTTTTGAAAAAGGAATGCTTCAAATAAAGTCTATGTCACTTTCAAAATAATTTTTTATATACTTGATGTCTTCCGCATTTCTTACTTTATTCGCTATAAAGTGAATATTTTCAAAATGTATGAGTTTGAGCGTTTTATAAATATCTTTTGCCACATCAAGATTTTTAGAATTTGGTTCCAAAGGAATTAAAATATGATCAACACTGGCAATAATTCATTTTCCAGCAACTTCGCTTCAGGCAGCAAAATCTATGAATATAATTTCATTTTCTTTCTCAACTAAATTTGAAAGATATACTTTTATGGTTTCGTTGTATGGACACATTCCAGTAACTCAAATTCTTTGTTCTCTTGGACTTCAAAGTTCGATAAGTTGGATATTTTCATTTTTATAGCTTATTTTTGAAAAAATGCTATCATTTTCATCAGTATAAAAAACTCAAATATCATTTTTTGGATAATATTTTCTGTCATATTCACTTCCAGCAACTCAAGATATTTTAAATATTTCGGATTTGATATCTCATAATTCTAAAATATTTTTATCTTTTTGAAATCATAAATAGTCGATTAAATTTTTATTTGAATCTGCATCAATGGCAACAATTTTTTTATGTTTTGCCAGTGCTTGTATGAGTAATACTGAAATAGTAGTTTTTCCAGCTCATCATTTTCCGATAATTGCAATCTTCATGTTATTGTATTATAAAGTAAAATTTTCCCATTTTGTAACTTTTCCATTGACTTCAAAATATTCATATTCAAGCCATTTTAAAACAAAAATTTCATCAGTAGATGCTACTATATCATCTCAAGCAAAAAAATCTCTGATCAGCATATTTTGGTCAAGATCCTTATCAAAAATATCTTTCCCAAATTTTTCTTTCATATATTTTGCTAAAAATTGAAGTCTTTTATGACAAATATAAGTTGGACTTTTTGCATGTTCTTTGAGGTCTTTGATAGTATTAATAGCTCAAGGACTATCTTTATATGCTTCTATTTTATATTCAAGCCAGATATGAGGATTGTCATATTTCATAGATTCTCACAGAAGTTTTTGTTTCACTCAGAGTGCATTGATGATAAGTGCATTTTTTTGAGTATCTTTTTTGAGTTCTTGGATTTCTTTTTCTAAATCCATATATTGATGATAAATAGCTACTAATGTATCAATTTTTCATTGAAAATCAGATAATTTTACTATCATAGGGAGAGAAGATAATCAAATAAAAGAAGAGAAAGAAATTTCTTGTGAAAGTTCAAGAGTTTTTTCTCAAGAGATAAAATTAGTATAATTTTTTTCTTCGCTCCATCCATCTATTTCAAGATTTCCATGAGTATAATTGAATGAAATATTTTCAACGACTCATTTTGCTCTGATAATATGTCTATTTTGAGAGAGAAAATTTTGGAGTATTTCAAAATTCCAATTTTCAATTTCTTTTATAAAACTATGAGTTGTAAGTGGATTTTTATGAGAAGAATGTGTATCTGAGCATACAGGAGTGTACAGAGATTTATTGATAGTTTTTTTGGTGCTTGATGAGAGAAGTTGAAATAATTCTTGAAAACTATTAGAATCAGAAATATGTTCCTCTTGTCTTTTAGGAATAATAAAACTTGGCACTTCTGGTTTCAGAGTTTCTATTACTTTTGATACTGATAGAAAATTTTCATCTAACCAAGTATATCAGATGATATTTGCCACTTTTATTTGACTCTCCATAATTACTCTTTCAGCAGGAGTTCTTTTGTTAAAATGAGTAACATCTTGAAGGGTAATTATTGATATATCAAATCAGAGCCTTTTTACCAATGATACAATATCATCTCCTGAGGCAATTCCAGAAGGTTCTATTATGATACAATCACTATCTTTTGCCTCAACTAAAGCTTTTTTGAGTCAATTTATATCTTCACAACAAACACATCATTCACTTAATATAGTAGTTTGAGAACTTTTTATTCTTTTCACATCTACATTGATACTTCCTACATCATTTACGATAATTTTTGTATTTTCAGGAGTGTAGGGAAGAAGTCAATTTAAAAGATGAGTTTTTCCACTTCCAAGAGCTCATAATATCAAAATAACTTTTGCTTTTGTCTCAAGATTTTCTACGTGTTGCTTTTGTAAATTAAATTGAAATTTCATATTTTTGTAAAATAATTATAGAATTAATAAGTTCATTTTTGGGATGTATTTCCAAAAGTATTTTAAAATATTTTTTTAAGAGAAATTTAGGTATTTTTTTATATAAAAGTTGTCTAATTCAGCTACTTGATCTGACAAGTAAATATGAAAAATTTATATTTTCTTGAATATTTTGTAATATATTTTCTTGATTTTTTGAGTCATTTTGAAATAAAAGAGATGCTCAAATAACAAAATCATAAGTTCTATCAGAACGAAAATCTTTTACATCGGCTTGTACAAATTGAAATAAATTTTCTAAATTAAATTTATAAATAAGTTCTTTTGATATCTCAAGAGCTTCTTGTGATATATCGACCAGAGTAAAATGTATACCAAACTTTTGAGCTAATAAAAGAGCACTTAAAGGAAGAGGACCACTTCATAGGAATAAAATATGTTTTATATTTTTATGAAAAAAACTCATATTGAGATATTCTAGTTGGGTTAAATCAGAATAATTTTTATAGTATATAAAATCTTCTAAAGCCCTATTGGCGATGTTTGAGTTTATGATATTTTGAGCGTAATATTTTTCCATTTCATACTCTGCATTTCAGCAAATAATATTTATTTCTTCTACTTCTTTGGTTATTTTTATAGAATCATTTTTCTTTTCTACACAATAAGTATAGAGTTTATTAAAAATGCTATTGGTACTTTCACTTGGAAAGAGATCTTTCAGACTTTTGAGTTCTTTATTAAAATAGGTTATCATAAAAAATTAATCATTATTTTTAATAATAGTATTGAATACTATGAAAAAAGTTATATATGTCAAACTTATTTTATACTAATATAAT
>DKNE01000011.1 GCA_002470645.1 Patescibacteria group bacterium UBA7396 | reverse complement strand
TGTATTTTTCCCAAACATATTAGAAAAAAAGTGTTTTACTCATTTTAACATATAAATATAGTTAATAATTAATGTAGTTAAATATTAATGTTATTTAATATAAAGTCAAATCTATTTTAAAGGATAGAGATAATCTATTTTTTCTATTCTCCATTTTATATCATTTTGTTTTAGTATATTAAATATTCATTCAAAGTGTAAGAGTCAATATGTCATGACTATTTTTGTATCATCTCCTGTATTTATTTTATCGGCTATAACTTTATTTCTTTCATCTAATATAACTTTAAAAAGTTCTTTATTAGAAAAATTATTTTGTATAGATTGTTGTAAACCTTCACTTTTTATAATCATATTTACAAAAGATTTATTTACATATCTGAGTATAGTAAGTTCTCTTGGTTTGAGTCTTTGTAACTCATTTGTAATAATTTCTCATGCATCTAAAGGAGATTGATAATTTCTGTTTGAAATTCAGGCTTGTGATTTTATTGTTTTATATTTTTCCATTACTTCATCTATAGAGATATCAACATTAAAATCTAAATCATTTACGAGTCATAAAAAAATTTGATTGTTTTGATTTACGAGTCAATAGAGTTTCGACATATTTTCATATGTTTTTTCATCAAATTTTACTCCCAACGCTTTATCAAACGCTTCATGATTTTCCTGAGTTCCAGGTCTTACTCATTCAAAATAATATACAAAACCATTTTCTTTATATTTCTTAATATTTTCTTTTACTTTGTTATAAAAATCTTGTGTTCCTATATGACTCATCCCATGAAATACAATTTGTTTTTCACCATTTGTAATAGTATAAACAGGCATTTTTGCAGGTGAAAGTTCATTTTGATAGTATGCAAAACCCCAGATAATAATGATAAGAGATACAAATAAACAAGCAGCTCTATAAAGAAATAAGTGTAAAAAAATATTATAATTTTTTACACAAAAAAATAAATATGTTTTATCATTCATTTTTTTATAGAGTCCATATAAAATATAGATAAAGATAGAATATAAAAATAAACTAAATCATAAATTTATTATAGAATATATTCATGAAACATAGTAGCTTCATAAGAAAATAGCGAAAAATGCTATAAGGGTAAATATTTGTTTTTTTTGCATATTTTTATTTTATTATTTCTAAAGTTTGTTGTTCTTGGGTTATTTTTTCTCTGACTTCAGATCTTAGCTTTTTTAAATTTTCAAATACTTCATTTATTAAAGTGATAAGTTTTAAATGTTTCAAACTCGGAGAGTCTATACGATATCCAACTTTATCAAGTTCCCCTACAAAGTTCACTTCATAAATATCACTTGAATATTTTTCATATGCTTTTTTTCTAATACTTTCTAATCCATTCATATAACTCGTGAGGTATGTATCAGTTTTTTCGAGACTTTTTTTACTTCTTTTTTCTATATCTTGTAATAATATTTTAGTAATATTTTCTCAAATAGTAGCTATTTCAGAAATATTTAATCATTTTCTTTCAATCACTACAGCATCTAAAATATCTCTTTTTTGAGGTCATACAAGATATCTATTATTGTACATAAATACAGTTGAAAGTCACGCGTCAAGATTGAGTGCATCATAACATCAAAAATTTCTTAAGGCATTTGTCGCTTCCTCTAAGGTAGCATCATATACAAGTCCAAAGAAAATATTTTCTTTTTTTTCATCACTACATATAAAATTTCTTGTTCATTTTGCTTTCATTTTCCCATCTATTAATCATTTTTCCCAATATTCTTCGAGCATATTTTTTCATTCGTTTAAAAGCAATGGGTAGTTTCCTAATCAATAGTAGATTTCACTTTCAAAATCCATATTAATTTTTCCTGACTGATAAATAAATGGTTTTTTATTTATATCCCAAGCAAAAACAGCTCTATCTCAAGTAGTTAGATAAGTAGCATATTTTTCTCCAGCGATATATCTTTCATTGTCAGTAAAACTTTTATTTGTATTACACCAAGAATAATCTGTTGGACAAAAAAATACTCCATTTACTCACGTCAGAGCATTATTTTGTTTCATGAGACTTCATAAATTAGTAGCATCATCAGTTTTTACTACCTTAATTTCATAGTCTTGAGATGTTAAATCATATTGTATAACTTTAAAAGTATGACCATTTATTTTTTTCTCTATATATGTATTTGCAAGAGTAAGATTTGGTATAAATATAAGCACTAAAAATATTATCTTTTTCATAAAAATTAAATAAAAAACTATATATTTCAAAATATATAGTTTTTTTCATTTTATGCAATTTTTTCTAATGAGATGCTTCAAGTATTCTCATTAATTCATCTTTGTAAATTTTTATTTGCTCTAACATCTGTTCTGATTCCACACTTGTTCTGAGTATTTCTTGGTATTCATGTAATTTAGTAAGTCAATTTTTTTCTAGTAGATACTTTCTATCTGAATAATCTGATAATATACCTTTTATTTTAAATTCTTCGTTTTGTAATCAGGCTAAATCCAAATTTGATCTTAGTCTTTCAATGTATTGCATAACAAGCTAATTTTTCAGGGAATAAGTATGAGTTTTTATAATCTACAAAAGTAGAAACTATAATTAATATATGATTTTTTCATAAAAAGTCAATTTTTTTAATTTACAAACTCTATGATTCATAGTTTATTTAAGGTATTATTTTCTTTCAATGTAAATATATGTTTGTAATTTGAAGGAATAAGACTGAGTGATGAAAGTTTTTGTAATATTTTTTCTTCAAAATTTTTTCCTAAACTATAGAGCGAACGAGAGTAGTTTTTATGCGTAAAATTTCTGATAATAATTTTTCAAGGATAATTTTTTTGGAGAAAAAATATAACTCATACCATATTTCAACAAAGAGCATTTTTTAGATTATTTATACTTTGTATTGATATATCTTCAGAAAAATATCACTCAATATTTTTTCTTTCCAAGAAATCTTCTAATTCGTGTATAATACAAGATTGAGAAAGTATGGAGTCATATTTTTTATCAAAATTATAGATAACTACTTCTTGTTTATCTCATCAGTATAATACTATGTTTTCAGGATTTTCCTGAGAAATTTTAATATGAGAATATTCATGAGAAAAATGAGATATTTTATTTTTTGCTGATATCATTTTAAGATTTAAATATGTAGAAATATCTCAGTTTGAATATATTTTCCCATTTATCAGTTTGGCTGTTTGCAAATCAATATATTGGTTTTCTTGTTTGGAATATAAATTTTGATGTTCATCATATTGAAAGTAGGAAATATTTTTATAAATTTTTGTTCATTTTTCATTGGTCATTGAAAAAAAATCTTCTTTTAATTCATAACTCTCAATAGGAATATAGGTAGTATTTTGATTTTCATATATGGAGAGATGTATTGAATTATTTTCATAAACATCTATAAAGTAATTATATCATAATATTTCTGTAGAAGGATGTTTTTCAAATATTTGATTAAAATTTTCATAAAAATCTATTATTTGTTTGGTAGTATTTTCGCTTATAATTCAATGATGTTTACAAGCATGTTCTGTGATATTTGTGGTAAGTAAAAATCTATTTTCTAGTTTTCTATTTCTTTTTATATCTGAATTTTTTTCACTCAAAGAATCATCTTTTTTGATAAAACTAATTTTTAATTCTGGTTTGATACGAATAGGATATTTGTTGATTTGATTTTTTTCATTCCAAAAATCTAACCAAATTTTTGTATGTGGTTTTATATTTTCTCTTTTAAGGTTTTTTTCTAAGTCATAACTTGTAATTTTATACAGACGTCAATCAAATTTTTTTATTAAAAAATCTAAATTATCTTCAGAAATATTAAAAATCTTTTTTACATAACAAATTTCTTTTAATTTTTTTTCAAACTCATCTAATGAAGTAAAATCTTTTTTGGTAAAATTTTCAAATTCAATAGGATTTTCGATAATGAGGTGTTCTTTCAAAGAATTGAGTTTAATAATTGATTGATAAAACTGGAGGAGAGTACTTTTTGAAGTTTCGCCATAAATATTTTTAGGAAGTTCATATTTCATTTTGATATTATAAACTTCAATAGTTTTATTTAGTTTTGTGAATTCTTTTTTTTCGACAAAATGAGAATTTATACCATAGAGTTCTTTTGCAATTTTATTTCTAAAATTTGTATTTTCTTTTGAAAAACAAAGTGTATCGAGTATTTGTAAATTCAGCGCTTCAAAATAAAAAAGCGTAGAATCATCATTTTGATATGAAAGAGATTTGATAAAATGTCTTGCTTGAAGTATATTATTGCTTTTATCAAAATATGGAACATTTTGTTGTTCTCTGGGGATTGTAAGTAAAAATTTTTGTGAATTTTTTTCTAAAATAAGTCCCCAACTATTGGTTTTATCAATTTGCTTTTGCTCGGTTTTTAAGGCTTTAATATGAGATTTTATTTTTCCAATTTCTAAGGTAATTTTTTTATATTCAGCACAAAAATTGATGTATTTCCTAAAAACACAATATCTACTTTCTGTATTAAATAACATTCATCTTTGTCTTTTTATAGAGACTAATTTCTTCATAATTTTTCATTTTGTATCCTCTATATATGCTTTATCAGTCAAAATATCTTCTCAAAACAATTCTTTATATTTTTCTTTACTAGAAGTAATTTTTTCTGGATAATTTTCTAAATCGATAAGAAACATAATTTTTAATGATAGATCTTGAATTATGTTAAAATCTCTCATTGATATATCATCAAACAGATAAATACTTAGCATAAATTCTTTGGTATCAAAATGTCTACTTTTAAATAAAAAATTTTTATGATGTATTAAATCATTATATGTATAACCAGAACTGATAAATTGTAAAAATCCTTCTTTTTGACTACTTTTATACTCTTTGAGTAGCTCATAAGTTTCTACTAATTTTCATTCAGAATAGTTAATATTGTAATATGTTTCAAAATCTTTTAATCCATTATTATTCGTCGCTGCTAAAAATTTTGGAAAAGCAAATATATGATGTTGGAGAGTATTTTTTTTATTTGTGATGAGTTCTGTATAATTTTTTGATTTTTTATTAACAAGAAAATAGTTTAAATTTACGACTTCTATAGTATTCCCAAAACATTGTTGTTGATATAATTCATCTTGGAGAGATTTTTTTATGTATTCTAAGTTTTCTAGGGTTTCTTTTATTTCGATAATTTTTCCATATGTATTTGGAATTTCAGTATTAATACTTTCTGATAAATCTTGTATAAAATTAAAATTTCATCTTCTCAATATTTGGTGAAAATAATATTGAATATCTTTATTTTGAGCATTTGGCGTATGTAACAATATTTTTAATTTTTCTATATAGTCAAGATTTTTATGAAAAAAATTTTCAAATATGTTTACCAAATATTCAAGTTCTTTTTTATTCATTTCTATTTGGTTTTTATGTTTATTTTTTAAAGTATCAATACCGTATTCAAAATATAGAGTTTTAGTATGTTTTTTAAGGAAGCAAAACTTGATTTTTAGTTTTGCATTTAATGTTCTTTTTCTTGAATTTAATAGTATAAAATTGAGTTGCTTGATAATAAATTCATATTTTTGAAGAAATATTTGAGTATTATTTTTTATTCAATTTTTGTTTTCTATCATATCTTTTTCATCAAAAAGAGGTTCTAATAAAAATCTAATATTTTTATGTACTTCAAAAAAATTTAAATTATTTTGTAATGAATGGTGCATACTTGAAAATAGTTAATAACTAAAAGAGATTGATTATTTTTAAAAAATAATAACTCCTTCTTTTTATTATAAAAAAGGTGTATTAACTAAATATTAATTTTTTGAGGTGATTTTTCATTTTTTTGATTTTTGTGTTAAAAACTCAAAAATAACCCTTTATTTAAGGGAAAAAAAATTATTGAATTTTACGAGTAGAAAAATTATATATTTAAATATATATAAACAAAAAAGTATGTATTTTTGCCTATTTTCCTATTTTTCTGAGATAAACAAAGAGGGTTGATATGATCGCAAGTATAATAATAATTGGAATATTGATAGGTTTTTTTTGAGAAGTTTGAATAACTCATGGTGTATCATGATTTTCTCAAAAATCATTTCATGAAATAATTTCTCAAAATGCATTTATATCTTCTTGAGCGTATATGAGTTCTTTAGTTCTTGAACAGAGAGAAACTTCTTGCTCATCATTTTCTCAATAGGTATAGACAATATATTGTTTTCATATTTCAAACTCATATCAACATGCTGCACCATCATTTGCTGTTTTTATGTTGGTGGTGTATTGATAGTTTCACTTTATTTCTTCTCAAACATTAAAATAAACATTTTTATATGAGATATTTCATATCAATTCCCCTAGTACTCCTACTTTTTCTATATTTCCTACTGTTCCTATAAATACTCAGGTTGCTTTTTCTAAAGAAATTTCTGGAGATTCAGATGGCATACAAGAACAGCCAAAGACTTGAGTACTATAAAAAAAAGTACTTCATAAAAGAGTAATTATTTGGAAAATTGTTTTTTTCATCATAGTAGCGAGATATAATAATACTTATATTTTTCTACTGATTTTTTTAAAAAAGGTGACAATTTTTATAAAAGTTTCATCCCGTTTGGTACTTTTTTATCAGGAATAGCAAGTACTACATCTCAATTATTTTGTACAAATCCGGTAATTAAACACTCTGAGATAAAGTTTGCGATTTGCTTTTTTGGAAAATTTATTACTCAAAGTACTTGTTTTCATAAAAGTTCTTCTTTTGTATACATAGTTTTTAACTGTGAAGAAGATTTTTTGATTCATATTTCTTCTCAAAAATCGACTTCTAGTTTATAGGAAGGTTTTTTCGCTTCAGGAAAATCTTGTACTTTTATAATTGTACCAATACGAAGTTCTACTTCTAAAAATTCTTGAAAAGTTATTTCTTTCATAAAAATTATATAAAAAATTAATCAGTATTATACTATTAAAAATTTTAAAAAATCAAAAAAACAACTTTTTTTATATAAAATTATCTATTTTTTAGCTTTTTTTTATGAAATATGATATTATTCTTGAGTATTAATTTCTAATAAATATCCTTTGGAACAATTACATTTACCAGAAAAAGCATCAATAAAAAACTCTCAAGAAACTAGTCAAGAACAAGTACTGGATGATTTTTCACAACTTATAAATGTTTTTCAAAACTGAGAAACTTCTCCAGAAAAAAAGGAGTATATTTTTCAACATATTTTAAAAATTGCTCAAATTCAGCATCAATATGATACTCAAAAAGCTTGATTACAAAATGAAGTAAGAGAGTTTATTTTTTCATCTCTGAATAATGATTTATGAACATCTTTATGAGAAAATAACATAAAAAAATTTGATGTTGATAAAAATAATTATATCGATGCCACAGAAGCAAATAATTTTGCATCAAAACTTTGAAAAAAGATATGACAAATTATTGTTCTTGGTTGAATAAATGAGTTTAAAAAAATTCATGATGAATCATCATCAAAAAATGGATTCTCAAACCTCGATAAATATCTTGCGGATAAAGTAAATTTAGCACAATATTTTTGAGATAAATCACTTTCTGAAAGTTTTATACAATCACAAGGAAATATTTCTGAGCATGATCTTCATCAGATGAAACTAAGAAAAATGAATGTATTTGATGGAAATAGTAGAAAAGAATTATGAATTTTACTGGCAAATGAGTTATGAACGGGGATTGAAGAAATTTTAAAATTTTTATGAAATATCCCATCTGGATTGATTCTTTTAAAAAGATATTGATGATATAGAATGGACGCATTTTCAAATGATCCTCTTTTAAAAACACAGGCAGAAATAAAAAGGGAAGAATTAGTGAATCAAAACCCTTCTTTGATGCTTTTAGAACTTTTTTGAGAAAAATGATTGCAAATGCTTCAGCAACTTGGAGATATGCTGAAAAGTGGAAAACAATGAGATATAGCAACTCTTTTGGTAAGTATTTTCTGATTATTAGCTTGATGAGCATGAGCCGCAAGATTAGGACTTAATTTATGAAGAAAAATGGCTGTTTCTCAAGCAAGAAATGGTCTCTCAACAGTTCCAAAAATGATGAGAAACAGTATGAAAGCAGTTTCTCGTAGCGCATGAAAGGTTTCTCATACTATGTGAAAAATAGATGATTTAGTTGCATGAGCATGAATTTGACATTTGGCATGAGCTTATTCTTGATTAGGAAATGCTATACTTCACAATCAAGAAACAGCGCCAAAATTCTCTCAATCATCATCATGACCAAACTACTCACAAGAGGTTATTTTGAATTCTGATTGGTATCGTAGATGAGAAAATGGTCTTCCAAATAAAATTCTGAGAGAAGCAGGTTTACCAGATCTTGATGCACATCAATTGCAAGTTGTTACTGATGTGCATTTATATACAAGTAAATGAATTTATAAAAATACTCCAGAGGATTTATTAAAAATGACAAGAGTATTGAGACAAGCTGATATTTCTCCAGCACAAGTAAGAATTTTAATGGAAAAATGAATTACAGGAGAATTTAAAATCTCAACTGAATTTTTGAGTGAAATAAAATCTATAGAAGCAAAAATTTGACTCTCTGATTTACCAGATTATTTAGATAATTTTGCTGGACAAGAGTTACGTTTAGAACAACTAATCGCAGTAATAAATGAAAATCCAAAAGAATTTTTGCAATATAAAGCACTTCAGGAATATTTAGATTTATTTGATATAAAAGCTCCAAAACAGGAATTATTTGATATGGCTCTTCATGCAAGGGGAGAACTGCGTATTCAAGAACTTATGCAAAATCCAACAAAAATTACTTCACAAGACATTAAAAGTATCATACAATTATGAAAAAATATTGATAATTTTCTATCTGAATTTATTCAAAAATGAGATAAAAAACAAATTTCACTCTTTTTTGAAAATATGTTTCAATCATATTCAGGATTTCCAACTTCAATGTTTTCTCAGGAATTAGTATCAAAAATACTTTCATCAAATATGATTGAGAAAAATCATTTGGCAAAATATATTATTTCAGCAGTTGATGGAAAAGTTTCTCAAGAAAGCTTAAAAATAATTGAAGCATTTTTAAAAACAGAAAATGGGAAATGACTTTTTACTTCTGATTATCTTACAAAAATAGAAGCGCAAATAGTAAATAAATTATCAAATTCATGAGATATTTTTGAACAACTTGCATGAAAAAATATTTCAGCAGAAGATATTTACACTATGATGAAGCAAAAGGGAACATCATTTGCGCATTATGAGAAATTTTGTGAAGTTTTAGATGCTCATGATATTCCTCTTCCGAGCAAAGAACTTTTTGATGCGGGAAGAAAGATATTTGATGAAGGAGTTTTAAAAACAAAATTAGAAAAACCATATACGATTACACCCGATGATATTGTATATTTTAGTAAGGAATGAAAAGATATTAATCAATTGTTTATTTCTTTTGTTTCTTATGGGAATGAAACTCAAATTTCAGATTTTTTCAAAAAATTAGATCAATCAAAAATTTCTTTTGATACGGCTCTTTTATCAAATAGTTCACTCAAAAGTATTTTTGTTTCACAAAAAATTGATATTGCAGATATGGCACGTTTTATATCTCATATAGTGCAATGAGAATTGAGTGTATCTAAAACATGAGCTATTAAAAAATTTTTAGAGAGCCAACTTGCTGAAAAACTTTTTACATCTGATTATAGAGGTCAGATGATGCGTATCTTAGATAATAAATTTGTTTGATAAAGATTTGACATTTTCTTTGATTTTCTTAGGATACATCCCCATTAATATTTTTTAGATATAAAAAATTATTGTAGTATGAACAAAATATCAGAAAATAAAATATGAAGACTCCAATTTGATGAAACATCTATTCGAGTGACTATAGAAAAATTTTGAGATGAGAGATTTAGAATATATGCTTTAGAATGAACTCAGACTATATCTTCAGACCCTCATAAAATTGATGAATTTACCCCATCGTATGTTTCATTTTGTATTCATGATAATATGTTAAAATTTTCTTGAATGTACGTAGCACCTCATTTCAGAGGTTCTTTGATGTCGGATTATTTAATGTCTCTTTTATTTCAAATAAGTGAAGAATTAGAAATTCCTCTTTCTGAAACATCAGTAATTAGAAAGCCAATTATGGCAAAAAAATTAATAGAATGGGGCTTTATAGCAAAAATAGAAGATACAAAAGTAGAACTTACTTGACAATCACAAGGAATTTTAAAAATTCCAATAGTAAAAAACATACAAGATATTTCTGGGAAGCTTAAACATAATATGTCTCGATTATCTCAAAATATATTTTATATTTTAGAAGAGCAAGAAGGAACTGGTGAAATAATACCTATTCATACGCAATTTCTTTTTCAAGATATTGAAAAATCACATAAAAAAATAGAGTTACTTACAAGTGATATTGTTGGAAAAAGAAGATTTTATAAAAATAAAGTAAAGAAAATTTTAGGGAAATAAAAAAACAGATTATTATCTGTTTTTTTCAATTTAAATTGAGATTGAAGTTATTTTTGATTTTCTACTTCTTTAATTAAGTCTATTAATATTTTAATATCTTCTTTTGTTTTAATTTGGAAGGTTTTTGGAAGTTGTTTTTTTGTAGTTTCTTGATTTCTATTTACTTCTTCAGAAGCACTTACGAGATTATTTGCTTCTTGATGTTTTTCAGTATTCTCAAGAACCTCTTTTTTATCATCTCTATATTTTGAGTCTTTTTCTTTTGCTTCTATTGTTTTGATTTCATAATATATTTTAAATCAACCAATAGAGATTATGCAAAATAATATTCAACAAACCATAATAATTGAATAAAGAATTTTGGGTTTCTCTAATAATTCAAGAACTCTTTTTTTTACATTTTCAATTACGTTTTTCTTTTCTTCTTCTTTTTTTACAATTACTTTTCTTACTGTCTCTTTTTCTTTATTACTAGAAGGAGTTTTTAATAATTTTTTAGGAACTTTTAATAAAGTTCAATTTTTTATAAGTCCATTTTGATTTGTAACTAAATTATCGTTTATCATCATTAAATTATTTATTTTTAGTAATGCCCTGATAATATTTTCGTCATAATAAGAAACTCATAATTGTTGCAATATGACATTTATTGACATATTATTAGAATATTTAAGTCAGATAAAGTCTCACATATCTATTAAATCACTTTCAGAAGTATTTTTAGGTATTCAAATTTTATGAACCATAATTTTCTATTTTTAAATATATTTTAAGTTATTTTATTTTGAATTTATAAAAATTAAGCTTAGTTTTTTAACAAATTTAAGTCTTAACTTCTATAAATATTGAAAGGTACAACATATATTATTAAAAAATTTTATTTTTCAATGTTTAATTATAAAAATGAGAATTTATTATAAGTTATTTAATAATAACGTTATCTCAAAGAAATCTTTATCTACAAAAGTAGAAATTTAATATTGGTTTGTCAATACCCCCAAAAACT